>CAZQOC010000101.1:0-5695 GCA_964594745.1 uncultured Sulfurovum sp. | reverse complement strand
GTCCACGTGAACCAGCATGAAGCGGGTTACCCATGTATTTTTTTACACGTAAAGAACGCGGGTCTTTTGTCTTTTTGTACTCACCTACTTCAACCCATGCAGTAAGACCACATTGTGCTTCACAGTTTGAACAAACTGTTGGTACAAGCATAAATTCATTGACTTTGATACCATCTGGATTTGTTTCGCTTTGTACACCGTTTCTGCTAACACCACCTCTTTTCCAATCTTCTCCGTCAAGCTCTTTAAAACTGTCCCACTCTTCTAAAGGTGGGTAGAACTGAAGTGTTTTAGGTGTGGCAGTAAACTTTGTCTCTTCTGCTGTTGCAGGTGTTGCTGCTACAGTTTCAAATACACCAGCTGCGAGTGTTGCACCTGCTACTGAGTATGCTGTACCCTTAAGGAAGCTTCTTCTACCTTCTATAAAGTTATTGTCTTGTTTCATTGATTCTGTCATAGATATCTCCTCCTTAACTCAAGTTTAGCAATTGTGGAATTTTAAGCCATACATCTTTTGCCATGTATAGTCCTACCAATGCTAAAATAGCTGCTACTCTTAGCAACGTTTTGTTATCGCTCTTCATGTTACCCACAGCGATAAAGAATGGAATGATAAACCCAAGTACCATACCAAACCAGAACTCTACATTATATGGTCCACCTGAATGAACAAACGCTAAAGTTGCTTCTGCTTCAGATGATTTGAATGAGAAGAAATACTCACCCATATACATCATGAAAGAGAAGAATGTTGCAATCGCAAGTACCAATGCTAAATCTCTTCTAGCTTCTTTACTCCAGTTTCCTGACACTAAAATAAGTGCAGATGATCCAGCCATAAATGCTGCCCACATCATTTGCATGACTTCTGCTGGTGCTTGCCATAATTCTCTTGCTGAAGACTCAGCCATGATAATTGCTGTATAGAGTGTGACTGGAATTGCCAAGAAAACAACAAAAGGGAAAAGTGCATCATAAAGACCACTTTTTTTACTACCCCAAGATGTTAATTTGCATCCTTTGAACGGTACACCTGGAAGTTCTTGTCCTACACCAATAATCAGCATAATGGTAATAAGCAACAAGAATAATGATGCCATCCAAGCTCCAACGGTAATGGCTGATGTCCAGTGTGGGTGTAGGAAAATATTCACCATTCTGTATGGTTGATGAAGGTCTGTCAGTGTGAACAACAAGAAAATATTTAAGAAAACAAATGCTAAAAGTGGCATCATCCATCTTAGGTTTGGCATCTCTTCTTTTTTATGTCTATAAAGTAAGAATGCTCCTACCAAAATGACACCAGTTCCGATTGATTTTGCCCACATGTTTAGCGTAATCATCCAACCCCAGATAATACCTGGAAGTGCTACGTCGAGTGTTACAACAGCTTGTGTTGCGTGAATTGAACTTTCTACCATCTTAGTGACCTCCTTCTTCTTCGTGAGACTCTGCACCTGATTTTTCAGAATCCATGAAACTCTTATTGTCTAACTCTTCATGTCCAGCAAACGGTGCAAGGAATCTGTCTATTACACCATGATGAGGATCACCGACATGTTTAAGGTGTGTAACATTGTTAAATAAGTTATACCCTTCAATTCTTTCATGTGCAAGAGGGTTCAACGTTTGGTTACCTCCACCCACATAAAAGTGTGTCGGTGTTGTATGTTTTTCTGGCTTACGCACTTGTACACTTCCTTGATGTTGCATGATGTACTGAGAAATATGACTGTTATCATCTTCAATATCACCAAATATGTTTGCTTGTACAGGACAAACAACCACACATGCTGGCATCATACCAGACTCAATTCTATGCGCACAGTAAGTACACTTATCAGCAGTATTTGTCTCTGGATCCATATAGATTGCTCCATAAGGACATGCCATCATACAACCTGCACAACCAATACATCTAGCACTGTCAACATTGACAATCCCATTTTCCAAATAGTGTAATGCAGATACTGGACAAATACGCTCACATGGCGCAGACTCACAGTGGTTACAACGTAATGGTGTAAATGATCTTGATGTATCTGGGAATGTCCCAATATCAATATATTTTACACGTAAACGCCACGTACTAAGTGGTACTTCATTTTCCACTTTACAAGCTACCTCACAACCTTTACAACCCATACATAGGTTAAGGTCAACTAAGAAACCTAATTTCATGCTTCCTCCTTAAATTTATAGCTTAACTTATAATAACTATAAGCATCAATTATTCTTATAGAATACTGATTTATGCATGAATTAATATTATTCAACTTTGCTTTAAATCATGGTTATTTAGTCTTATAATTAACAACTTTTTATTGACTTGTTTCAAATAGAACTACAACTATAAAAAATAGTGATGAATCCTATTCAAAATACTTTATAAAAAAATTATTCAGTCAAACCTGTTAATATTTTTTTCATCCCTGCTTGTGCATCTTCCAATATTTTTATATCTTCTTTACTCTTTATTGCCATAGACGACATCCAATTATATACCGAAGGAAATGCAACATGAAGCGTAAGATCACTTTTCTTTTTACTCAAATAGAGTGAACATGGTGCGTAAGCACCTGCTTCTGGATGTGTTTTGGCAATAGTATAAATAACGGGAAGTTTACAAATCGAATACACTTCATAAAAATCATACGCTTCATATTTGGCGTCTTCAAATTCATCACCAAGATTATTAAATCCTGCAATGACAAATCCATTGGGAGCAAGTTCACCTTCGAATCCCATTTTAAACTCATCAAGTTCATCTTCCCACTCTTCTTTATCCATCTGCATAGTAAACTGTGTGACCAATTCACCTTTGGGTTCTTGTGTCATAGATACTGATTTTTTGAATGTCCCCTTTGGCATCGCTACCATCAAAGTATCTTTTATCAGTTTTCTTAAATCCCCTAAAGTTTTATCATCTTTGGGTGCTTTCATTATTTTTGTCATCGCTTCTGTTGATAAAGAGGCAACAGAAATTGTCTTTTCTCCCTTTTTAGTATAGATGGACATACTCATAGGGGCAAACAGACCAACATTTGGATATTTTTTGACTAACTCCAAGACCGAATCTGGCTTATAAAAAGTAAACAAATTATAAGTATCAAATTCTGATTCTTTAAACTGTTTTTTAAAAGGACCATTCATATCTCTATTTGCAGATATGGTAAAGCCCGCTTTTTTAAATGCCTCTTCTATGGTTTTGGGTGTGATTTTACCGTCACTGTTATCTGAAGTAAAAATCTCTATATCACTTCCCGACTCTACTGCATTTGTTGGTTGTTTCATATCAACCTTTTTTACATCCTTACCAAAAGAGATGCTCATTACCAAAGATACACACAGTATTCCCTGAAGACAAGTTTTTATCATGACTATTCCTTTTATTTTTTTAAGTAAGTAACTATAGCCTTATAATGTAAAAAATGTGTAAATTACAATTTGATATAAACAAACCCCTGTAACTGACGTTCTATAATCTCGGCAATACCTGCTGTAGCATATCCTATATCATCAAGTAATGCTTTTTTATCAATTTTGAGTGTACGCATAGAATTGCCACATGCGATGAACTCTACATCATATGTCATGAGTGCTTCTATGCGTGTACGTATCTCTTTGTTATTTTTTTTCAGTAATGCTTTAATCCCCTGAGAATAGGCTACCACAACAACCTCAGTATTTTCTGGTCTATAAAATTTCATCACATTATTCACAGTACTTAATACATGGTTAATCGCCTTGGGCTCTGCACTGTCTATGGAAAAAACAATTTTTCTAGGGTTATCTATGGCTGGTTTAGGTTTAGCAAACTCAGTCTCGGCTTGCAATGTACCTGCTAGCATACCAAGCACTAGCAATAAGGTTAAAATCATACGCATTATTTCTCCTTTTTACTTTTGGATTTTGCTTCTTTAAGCAAATCTAAAAAATCTTCTTTCCCCCATGCACCAGGTACATTGAGTATAATATTTTGTTCTCTATCTATAAAAATAAAACTAGGTGTTACATCTACTTTGATACCCAATGGTAATGTATGTTTATAAATATCAATAGCCACAGGGATAAAATCTTTTTCTATAGCAGCTACAACCTCTTTTTCTATCATCACTTCACGTTCCATTTTTCTACAAAAGTGGCAAGTACTTGTCATAGCTTCAATCATAATGAGTTTGTTTTCTTTCTTTGCACGACGTAAAGCAGTTGTAAAGCCTTCATACTTCACACTGTTTGATTTGACTACCTCTTCATCAAAATCATATAGATATTCTCCAATACTTTCGAGTGCTTCCTCACTCACCTTTCCTTTAAGAGAAGGCATGGTCTTAAAATGCATCATCACTTCCTCCATACAGACACTTTTACTCTTGTCTGGATGGTAGACATAATCACTCATAAATGCTGTCACTTCCATACGATGCATATCTTCATCGCCTTTAGGGTCTCCAATGCGTTGCTTGAGCCTGTAGGAGAGTTGATTGAGTGTGGGTGCTTTGAGTTTGAGTAGCGTATTGTTATGGTCTAAAAAATTCTCTTTGAGTTTTAACATGGGAATAAAAGGTGTATGACAAGCAGCGCAATGTTTTTCAAACAATGCCTTACCTTCGTTTGCCCATAGACCAAGTGTCAGTATAAGTAGTAGTTTTAAAAATTTCATTCATCATCCTCTTGCATCATTTCTAACTCTTTATACGCATCTAAAACATTACGTTTATGAAGCACATTATACAGTTTCATGTGTGTAAAGTTTGGCATAGTTACTTTTTTATTTATCTCTTCCATGCCTACATCATTGTCTTGCGCTTGCAAAATCTCTTTTTTCATTTGTGACAAGTATGACTCTAGGGAGTGTGTAGCATTGGTATCTGTTCTGTATCCATGCCCTCCAACAATGACTTTGGCATGATAGGCATCTATCTTTTTTAAGGCTTCAAGTGATCCTAAAATAGAGCCGTCTCGTAAAGAAGTCAACCTGTCATTAAAGACCAAATCCCCTGCAAACAAAACATTTTGTGATTTCAGGTAGATGACTAAGTCACCTTTTGTATGTGCCATACTTGTGAGTTGCTTTATCTCGAAGGTGCTCTCTCCTACTGCGAGGGTAAGGTTATCATCGACTATGGTATCTAAAGGTACGATTTTTGTTTTTCCATAGAGCTTTTTGCCCAGCACACGTTGCATTCTTGTTTCCATACCTGCAATGACATTTTGTTCATAGGTTCGTGGACCTATCAACAAAGCACCTTTACTTTTGTAAAAACTGTTTCCTTGCCAATGGTCATCATGGTCATGGGTAATCATCACATATTTTACAGGGAGTTTAGCGATTTTTTGCATTTGTGTATATGCTTGGGAAGCATACGCGTAAGTAGGACCGCTGTCAATGACAACAAATCCTTTTTCGGTCTGAACATAACAGGTATTGACCATATTCCCGGCATTTTGCTTGGTTATGTTCTCAAGCTTGCCAAAAAAACAATACACATTCTTTGCAAGCTTTTGAGGTACCAGATGGTACTCAAAAGCGTTTAAGAGTGTATGCAAAAGAATAAAAAGGACAATCACTTTCATCATGTTCTAGAAGAGGTAATTAAACTCTAGACGGTATTCATTATAAGAAACGTCTTGTTTACCCGTATTCCCAACATCTGCCTTGACAATACCAATACGTGTTTTCATTTGGAAGTTT
>CAZQOC010000100.1:0-5870 GCA_964594745.1 uncultured Sulfurovum sp. | reverse complement strand
AAAAAAGAAGCTGTTTTTTCTTTATCTGCTTCATTATAATATAAAAAAGATTTTTTGCCATAAAGAAAATCCTTTTCCATCTGAATATCGCATGCCCTCTTCACCAGTTCTATATTTCTCTGTATCACATTTTGTTTATAGGGCACAAAAAAGACTTTGTTATACAATAATGCCGCCCATTTTTCACGAATTGAATGTTTATCGAATCCTACAGTGTGCCCTAGAAGCCTAGAGACAAAAGCTGATTTGATTAACCCTTGTATATCTAAGACCACATCATACTTATTTTTACTGTACTGTTTAAGTTTTTTGATTTCGGAAAAAAGTTTTCTCTTGTCTTTTTTTAAAGCTTTTAGATTGACAGGCAGTATCGTGTCTATTTGAGGATTATGTTCCAATACAGGGGCAAATACCTCTTCTACAATCCAGTCAATTTGAGATGTGGGAAAAGCAACTTTTATCGCCTGCAATACAATCATTGCATGTACAATATCACCCAATGCTGAAAGTTTTACAATAGCAATTTTCATTCAACTTTCCTTGATTTTTTGTACTATTTTACCACAAAAGACCAAAACACCATAATACCTTTTACTTTCATTAGCTATAATCACGATACTAAATAGAATGATACAAGGAATAAGACGTGATAGGTATCGTCGATTACAATATGGGTAACTTAGCTTCTGTGATTAACGCTTTTGCTAAAGTAGGCGTAGAAGCCACACTCGAAAGTGACCCGAGCAAACTTAACAACTATGACAAACTCATTCTTCCAGGTGTAGGTGCATTTGGAGATGCGATGGAACACTTGAAAGAAAATAGTATGGATGAAGCTGTAAGAGCCTATGCAAAATCAGGCAAACCTCTTTTAGGCATTTGCCTTGGTATGCAGCTTCTTTTTGAAAGTTCAGAAGAGTTTGGTGCACACAAAGGTCTTGGACTCATACCGGGTAAAGTGGTTGCATTTGATGAAAATAAATTTGACCACTCTCTAAAAGTACCTCATATGGGATGGAATGAGCTCTTTGTACACACAGAAACACCACTGTTTGCAGGACTAAAAAAAGATTTTTATCTCTATTTTGTACACTCCTACCATGCAGTATGTGATGACAAATATGCCATAGGTAAAACACACTACGGTTATGAGTTTGTCTCAGCTGTACAAAACGGAAATATCTACGGCATACAGCCCCACCCAGAAAAAAGCCACGAAAATGGACTTAAAATTATAGAAAATTTCGCACACTTATAGGAACAACGAAACATGACAATACTACCAGCAATAGACCTCAAAGACGGTAAAGCCGTAAGACTAAGTAAAGGCCTTATGGACTCAGCAAAAATCTACTCTGATGAGCCATGGCAAGTGGCTAAAAAATTTGAAGAACTTGGGAGTGAATGGGTACACCTTGTTGACCTCAATGGTGCTTTTGCAGGAAAGCCTGAAAATTTGGAGCAAATTAAAAAAATTCGTCAAAACTGTAACCTAAAACTTGAGTTGGGTGGGGGTATCAGAGATGAAGAGACCATCAAAATGTATCTTGAATTGGGGATTGATAGACTGATCCTTGGCTCTATCGCAGTGAAAGACGCACAGTTTGTGAAAGATATGGCAGCGAAATATCCTATTGTGGTAGGTATTGATGCCATAGACGGCATGGTAGCAGTAGAAGGTTGGGCAGAGACCTCTGACATGAAAGCCACTGAGCTTGCGCGTGAGTTTGCTGCTTGTGGTGTGCAAGCCATCATCTGTACCGATGTAGGACGCGATGGGATGATGACAGGTGTAAACATAGAGTTTACAAAAGCCATCCAAGAAGCTTCGGGTTTAGAGACTATCGCAAGTGGTGGATTAAAAGACATGACAGACATCAATGCACTTATTGAAGCTGGCATAGACGGTACTATCGTAGGAAAAGCTTTTTATGAAGGCACACTTGACTTGGAAGAAGCGTTTAAGGCAACCAATGGATAAGAAATATTATGAACTTACTATCACTCTCAATGATGATTTTGTAGAATTCATCGCAGACTTTGTGGCAAACATCGCTGGTGATGGGGTAGAGATAGGGTATGAAAAAATCGTTGTACGGAGTGAGTCTGATTTAACTTTCGTTAAAGATGCGCTTGTATCCTTAGAAGGTACATTAAATGGCAGTATCAAGATGGAGTATGCTCTTGAAGAAAAAGAGAATCAAGACTGGATACAAAAGTATAAAGATTCCATAGAGCCTATTGAAGCAGGAAAATTTTATATCTTTCCTAGCTGGTATGAACCTAAAAAGGAGTGTATCAATATTAAAATTGACCCTGCACTTGCCTTTGGTTCAGGGCACCATGCTACCACATTTTCATGTCTAGAGGCTATTTCTTCTTATGTAAAAGAAAGTGATTCAGTCATTGATGTAGGCTGTGGTTCTGGTATACTAGGGTTGGCAGCTAAAAAACTAGGTGCTACAGTAGAACTTTGTGATACAGATCCTATCTCAGTAGAAAGCTGTAAAGAAAACTTCATCTTAAATGAAGAAACCTATGACAAACTTTGGGAAGGTTCTGTAGATAAAGCTGAAGGTACATACAATGTAGTCATTGCAAATATCATTGCAGATGTGTTAAGATTTATAGCAAAAGATTTAAAATCTGCCTGTCAAGAGGATGGTCTCATCATACTTTCAGGTATATTAGATAAAAAAGAAGCATTGGTAAAAGATGCATATAGTGACTTGACACTTATCTCAAGAACATTAAAAGACGAGTGGGTAACCCTGGTCTACAAAAGTACTAAGGACTAAAATTGGCTGATAATAACCAAAATAACGACAACAACAATAACAATAACTTTTTTAATAATAATCCACTTTTAGCATTTGCCATTTTTGCAATAGTGATTATCTTTTTATTTAAAGCTTTTATAGGTGATGGAAATCAAGGGCTAGGCAGCATGATAAACTCTGGTGCAAATGTTACCCAAACTAAAACAGTAAAGTACTCTGAGATTAAAACTGAAATAGAAAAAGGTACCATCAAATCTGCTAAACTTACCCCTACAACCATAGAAGCCATTGCAGATGAAAATGGAAGAAAAGTACGTTATGTGGCACAAAATGTCCCGACTTACGATAGAGATCTCATTCCTTTACTTGAGAAAAAAGGTATTCCTTATGAAGGTATTATGGGTGGGGGATTTATGACTGAACTTTTAGGTTCACTGCTTCCTATCCTTATCTTCTTTGGTATCTGGATTTTCCTTGCTAAAAAAATGAGCAAAGGCATGGGTGGAGGCATCTTGGGTGCAGGCAAAGCAGACAAACTCATTAACTCAGAAAAACCTGAAACAAAATTTTCAGATGTTCAAGGGGTTGAAGAGGCCAAAGATGAAGTCAAAGAGATTGTTGATTTCTTAAAGTTCCCAGAACGTTATATGGAACTCGGTGCTAAAATACCAAAAGGTCTACTCTTAGTAGGACCTCCAGGTACAGGTAAAACACTTCTTGCTAAAGCAGTGGCAGGTGAAGCTTCTGTACCATTTTTCTCAGTTTCTGGTTCAGGATTCATTGAGATGTTTGTAGGAGTGGGTGCAAGCCGTGTGCGTGACCTCTTTGCTCAGGCAAAAAAAGAAGCACCTTCTATCATTTTCATTGATGAAATTGATGCCATTGGTAAGAGCCGTGCATCAGGTGGACAAATGGGTGGAAATGATGAACGTGAGCAAACCCTCAACCAACTCCTCGCAGAGATGGACGGTTTTGGTACAGACACACCTGTCATCGTGCTTGCAGCTACCAACAGACCAGAAACACTTGATGCTGCCCTACTTCGTGCAGGACGTTTTGACAGACAGGTACTCGTAGATAAACCAGACTATGATGGTCGTTTAGCCATACTAAAAGTACACTCAAAAGATGTAAAACTTGGCAAGAATGTTGACTTAAAAGTAGTAGCTAAACAAACAGCAGGACTCGCAGGTGCTGACTTGGCAAACATTATCAATGAAGCAGCACTCCTTGCAGGACGTCAAAACAAAAAGCAAATAGAACAAGAAGATTTACTCGAGTCCATCGAGCGTTCATTTGTAGGACTAGAAAAGAAAAACCGTAAAATTTCTGATGTTGAGAAAAAAATCGTGGCATACCATGAAAGTGGTCATGCACTGATGGCTGAACTCACAAAAGGTGCTACACGTGTGACTAAAGTTTCTATTATTCCACGCGGGCTTGGCGCATTAGGATATACACTCCACCTTCCAGACGATGAAGATAGATTTCTAAAACAAAAGCATGAACTCATGGCTGAAGTAGATGTACTTCTAGGTGGACGTGCTGCAGAAGAAGTATTCATCAAAGAGATCTCTACAGGTGCTGGAAATGACCTTGATAGAGCCACAGCCATACTCAAAGATATGATATCAGTCTATGGTATGACTGATGTAGCAGGACTTATGGTTCTCTCGCGTAGCCAAAACTCATTTTTAGGTGGCGGTGCTGTAAGTACTGACTATAGTGAAAAAATGGCTGAAGATATGGATAACTTTATACGCTCTACGCTAAATGAACGTTATACCTATGTGAAACAAACACTCACTGACTACGCCCAAGCCATAGAAAACATGACTGCTGTACTTTTAGATGTTGAAGTCATAGAAGGTAAAAAGGTACGTTCTATTATAGAAGAATTTGAAAAAGAAAATGGTATGGAAAGCCGTCTTGCTCATGGTGATAAAATCGCTAAAGCAGAAGCATGGGCTAAAGAACAAGAAGAAACCCAAAACAATAATGCATAATACTATGAGCAGTCATATGAGCCGACTGCTGAAGTTTTCTCAGCGAAAGCCTAACCTTATTGGGCTTTGCCCAAAAGGTGCCTATAAATGAAAAAAGCAAATCTTATCTACATCCTACCCAATCTGTTTACAGCAAGTAGCATTTTCGTAGGGGTGATAAGTATTGTTGAAGCGAGCAAAGCACATTTTATGTTAGCTTCATGGCTCATACTCTTAGCCCTTATATTCGATGGCTTAGATGGACGTGTAGCACGTATGACAAACACTACAAGCCAGTTTGGTGTAGAGTTTGACTCACTTGCAGACATTATCTCTTTTGGTATAGCTCCAGCCATGTTACTTTATTTTTTTATAGGTCATGAATATGGACGTTTTGGTATCTTGGTCTCCGCACTCTATGTCATCTTTGGAGCCATTCGTCTGGCACGCTTTAACATATCTACAGCCAAAACCGATCCGAATGTCTTTATCGGACTGCCTATCCCCACAGCAGCAGTATTTGTTTCTATGTGGATCCTTTTATTTAATAAATATACACTTCAAGATTACAGTATCATCTTACTTGTTCTAGCACTTGGCGTCGCAATACTAATGGTAAGTAACTTTCGTTACCCTTCTTTTAAAAAAGTGCAGCTTGATAAACCTATGGTATTTAAAACGATGATTTCTCTTGTACTCATCGCTTCACTACTCTATCTGTTTTCAGCAGAGGGGTTTGCGATTATCATTTTAGCCTATACGCTTTATGGACCATTGCGTGCTCTACGGACATTAAGTATCCGAAAGATTAAAATTAAAAGATAATTTTTATCCCTTGCAATTTATTTCGATTTACTGTATACTTACAAAAAATAAGCAGGAAAATATTATGAAAAATATCATCAGTATACAACCCATTTTCACTAAAGAAAATACTCTCCTGCTACTGCTCGCACTCTAATAGTCTAACTATCCACACTTTTACATAAAAAAACATTCTTTTCTAATACCTAACCAAGATTTAGGTAAAATTAGACAATTTTCAACCCTATGTGGTTTTTATAGATAACAAGGTTAATACAATGAGTATTGAAACAATTAAAAT
>CAZQOC010000099.1:0-5876 GCA_964594745.1 uncultured Sulfurovum sp. | reverse complement strand
TCAAATATGCAAAGTTTTCTGAGATAAGTGCTTCTACATTATCTTCAGAAATATTGGTTTTTTTACTAATAGCTTTGACACTGTTTTCTTCTAAAATATCATTTAACTGCATATCCCATCCTATGTATTAAAATCGCTGCTGCTGCACTGACATTGAGTGAGTCAAATGCATGTCTCATCTCTATAGAGACCTTTTGATTAATTTTCCCAGATACCTTTTTCGAGATACCTTTGCCTTCACTTCCCATCACCAATACACGTTTGGGTGCTACTTCTATCTCTTCGATGTTCGTACCCTGCATGTCTGCACCATAGAATGTAAATCCTACTTGGGAAAGTTCATTCATATTGTCCAAAACATTGGGTGTAACCATAAAAGGCATATCTAGCAGTGCACCAGAACTTGTACGTGCTATAGCAGCAAAGTTAAGGTGTTTCACTCCTGCTGCGATAATAGCATCTGCACCCAAAGCATACGCAGAACGCACAATGGCACCGATGTTACCCACATCTGTCAAACCATCAAGTATCACAATGAAGCTACTTTTTTTAATGGTCTGAAAATCAGCTTGTTTGTAGACATTCATCTCTACTAAGATACCTTGATGGTTTCCACCTTTCGCCATAGACTGTGCCCACTTCTCTTCTAAAAATTTTATTTTATCATGGTACTTATGAAAGAGTTCTTGTGGGAGTATGTTCTTTTTTGCCACATACACTGTTTTGATAGTTGCTTCTTTATGTTCTAAGGCATAAAGACAGACCTGTTTTCCGTAAATTATCATAAGATAGATTTTATCTAATTTTTACTTGAAACCTGCGTGAGTCATTTTTTAATTTCTAATTTTTAATTAAAATTTCGTACCACTCTTTGACTGACTTGTCACTCAGCTGTGCCAAAAGTTTTGCCTTAGGTTTAGGAGGTAAATCAAGTTGTAATACTTCAGAAAAAGAGAGATTTTTTTCTGTTTGCGCTTTAGCTCTGATGACCACCACCCACTCACCACGTATGGTCAGCTCTTTTAGCTGTGCATTCAAAGATTTAGCTGTACCCCTGTAGTAATTTTGGTATTTTTTACTTAGCTCTTTTGCCAAAAACAGTTCTCTATTTTCATCCAATGCTTCTACTTCATCTAAGAGCTTTTCCAAACGATGAGGAGATTCATAGAGCACAGTGTTATAGCCATTATGCATCGCTTCTGCGAGTGCTGTGGCACGCTCTTTACCCTTGTGTGGCAAAAAAGCATAAAACAAAAACTTACCCTCTTCAAACCCGGAGGCTGCGTAGGCTGTAGTCACTGCAGATGCCCCAGGCAATACATCATACTGCAAGTCATGTGCCTGAGCATAAGCGACAAGCAACTGCCCGGGGTCGGAAATGACAGGCATCCCCGCATCACTTACATAGACGACTTCTGTGTTTGCAAAAGTCTCTCCCAGCTCATCGAGTCTTTCCTGTCCATTGTGCTCATTAAAACTATAAAAGTCTGCATCAGGGTACGACATATCAAACCGCTCTTCTAAAAGTCGTAAAAGCCGTTTGGTCTGGCGTGTGTCTTCACATAAAAAAAGTGTTGCTTTTTCAAAAAGCTTCATGGCTCGTATAGTAATGTCTTGAGGGTTTCCAATAGGAGTAGGGATAAATGTAATCATGAAGTGCCTTTAGGCAATAAGTAAATCGAAATTTCAACGCGACTAGTCGCGTGAGCTTCCTGCTGAAGGAAACATAGCGTTAGAGTAAGTGCAAGGAGCTTTTGCTCTTTGCACGGTCAATTAACTTAATTTGTATTTGCTTTTAAATTTCTCAACTCTACCAGCAGCGTCAAGAATTTTCTCAGAACCTGTAAAGAATGGATGACATTCATTACAAATATCAATACTCATCTCTGGTTTATTAGACTTTGTTTCAAACTTGTTTCCACAAGCACATGTGACTGCACATTCCATGTAATCTGGGTGTATATCTTTTCTCATTTTGTAACCTTTAGTTTATGTTGTGTGTCAGGTAACTAGCCTGCTCTAGCATTTTGCTCTTCCTTTTATGCAAAGGGGTTATTGCAACAGTCTTGCTGAGACAATAAAGAACGATATTTTATCGAAAAATATTTAAAATATTATAAAAGCAGTTTAGCAGCCACCGCACATACAGCAGACTCCGACTTCAAAACCAAAGGCGTATCGAACCCTATAATATTTTCAGGACTCATAAGTGCCACTTCATCATCACTGAATCCGCCTTCACACCCTATGACAATAGTCTCTACAGGAGTAGTTCCTATGAAGTTGTTTTCTGAAAAATTAAGCATTTGACTCTGAGGGTATTGCTTAAGGAACTCTTCCAAATCATCTGCCATTTCAAGCTGCATCATCTTACTTCTGCCTGATTGCTGTGAAGAGTTGAGTAGTATCTTTTCTAAACGTTTAAAATCGAGTTTAAAACTTTTTTGTGAACGCTTACAGTAGATAAAGGTGATTTTTTCTACTCCCATTTCATTAAGTGAGGGAAGCACTTTTTCAACATTTTTAGTGTCTATGACACACCAACCTATGTGGAGTGACTCTTTTGCTTTTATCTCTAGCGTACTACTCTCTTGTAGTGTCAAGTGAGAAGATTTCTTATCCATAAAGGTAATGAGATAACGATGCAAAAGTCCATCTTCTAGGTTACGAAGATAGAGCGTCTCTCCCGCTTTGTGTCTACGTACCTTAAAAATGTAGCGATGGTCATCACCCTCTAGTGAGATCTGGGGCGTACCTGCTTGTGCATTATAAAGATACAACACCCTTAGCCTTTAATATCATGAGTACAACCATGACAGCCACAAGTAAAATTTGTAAGATAGAAATCTTTAAAAAGGCACTTTTAATCACCTTGAAGGTTTGTTCATTTTCCAAGTTAGCTACTTTAACCAATTTGTGCTTTTTGATCTCTATATACATCATCACAGCCCATACCACAACCATGATGATGGTTGTAGTTTCCCAACCTAAATCACCGGTAAAGACAGCAACTAATCCCGCAAAAGCAATCATTGTCGCAATAGCCTGAAATATCATCGTATAGATAAAACTTGCCTTCTTAAATCCTGCTGGTCTCTTTATCATTAATGGGATAAAAATCCCCGCAACCAAAAATCCTAAAAAGGCTTTAACCAATATACTGTGTACTGCCAACATTTGCGTAACTTCCATACTAATTCCTTAATTTTGTTTTGTTTAAAAGTGGATTATACCCTAATTTGTTATAATCATCTTAACTTAAAAACAAAGGTGAAACATGCCTGTCTCCATCCTAGAAGCCCTAGACATTATTGCGTCAAAAATCTCTACATTAGATAGTGAAATCATCCCCATAGAAGATGCTGTTGGGCGTGTTGTATCAGAAGACTACATTGCTACATTTGATTTACCGCGTTTCAACAACTCTGCTATGGATGGGTATGCTGTGAAAGTTTTAGATGCCAACACTGTCGTAGAATGTTCAGAAGTCATCTATGCGGGAGATAACCCTACGATGACACTCACACAAGGACATGCTATCAAAATAATGACTGGTGCACCTATTCCTACAGGCTGTGAGGCTATTGTTCCTATTGAAAATGTGAAAGTTGAGAATCAAAACATAACACTTCCCTCACAGATAGAAAACAATGCTTTCATACGCATGGCAGGAGAAGATATCAAGCGTGGTACCTCATTTCTTCATGCAGGTGAAAAAATAAATGCCTATAGCATTGCATCACTTGCTAGCCAAGGGATCACGCATGTACGCGTCATACGACAAATTAAAGTAGCGATATTTGGTACAGGAGATGAACTCAAACCTCACTTTGAGAAAATAGAAGCCCATCAACTCTATAATTCGAACTCTCCTATGTTTCTGACACGTTCTAAAGACTTAGGCTGTGACGTGCGTTTTGTTCGTACCTCTGCTGATACACTCGAAGCATTAGAATCATCTATACGTTCAACACTTGATGCTGACATTATCATCACTTCTGGTGGGGTAAGTGTAGGAGACAAAGATTTTACAAAAGAGGCATTTACAAACATAGGGATGCAACTGCTTATCAATACCATTGATATTAAACCAGGGAAGCCTACTTTAGTGGGTACCATTGGGAAAACAACAGTCATCAACTTGCCTGGAAATCCTCTTGCTTCTATGGTCAATTATGAATTGTTTATCCGTGCCATTATTCGCAAGATGTCTGGACAAAAAGAGCATTATCATGCCACAATCACAACAAAACTAAAAGATGAGCTCTTAGTAAGAGGAGGGAAATATACTGTGATTCTTGGAAAATTTGATGGGCAAAGTTTTGAACCACTTAAGCCTCAAATGCCAGGTATGGTTTCTCCTATGCAAAAAGCGGATGGGCTGATACTCATCACACCAGATGTAAAAATACTATCAAAAGGAACGTCTGTAAATATGTTACCAATAAAGTGGGAATTTTGTTCTAGTAAAAAAGAAGATATTTTAACCAAGTAGTGATTCTAGATATCACTACTTTATGATATAACAGATAAGAGAAAGACTCTCTATCTGTAGTTTATAGACTTGAGATATATGCAGCAACTGCTTTAATATCTTCATCGCTCATTGAAGCTACTTGACCTTTCATAAGCATACCCATACCAGCTACATTTCTAGTACCTGCTTTATATGCTGCTAGCTTACTTTCTAAGTCTGCTGCTGATTCTCCTGCAATCACTGCAGATTTTCCAAGTGCTTTTGTTTTACCATCAGCGCCATGACATCCAGCACATTTTGCAAATGCTGCTTTTCCTGCTGCATTGTCTGCTACTGCTTCTTTTGCTGAATCAACCGCTGCACCCGCTGCTGCTGTTGTAGCAGTAGCTGCATCTTTTACAGCATCTACTGCATCAGTTGCTGTCTCTTTCGCTGCTTTTGTCGCTGCTGCTGCTCTGTCTTTCAATGCTTGTGCTGCATCTGCTGCTTTTTGTGCTGCTGCTTCTTTTGCTTCTGCTGCTTTTTGAGCTGCTGCCTCTGCAACTTTTGCTGCTTCTTCTTTTGCGGCTGCTGCTACTTCTGCTGCTTTAGCTTTGGCTGCCTCTGCTGCTTCACTTGCTGCTGCTTTTGTTGCATCTACGGCATTAGATGTCGTCTCTTTTACTGTCTCAGTTGCTGCTGATGCTGCGTCTGTTGCTGCTTTTTTTGCGTCTTCTCCACATCCAGTAAACAACACAGTTGCTGCTACGAGTGAAAGTAATGTAATTTTTTTCATTCTATTTCCTTATATTTTGATAATGCTATTATACTTAAATTTACTTACTTAAACTTTTTTAGGATTTATAATCTGTTCATTTTTCAATAATTTTTCCCACAAGAGTGGGTCACTCCATTCGCTTTGCACTTGCTCTGAAAATAGTATATCTTCAAGCTTTATCTCACCCATAAGCTTTGAGTGAGCATCCTCTTTAAAGCCCTGTGCATACCCTGTCTCTGTTTCATGCACGATAATACTGTGTAATTTCACTTCACGTTCACCATTCTTCATATCGGTACAGGCAAGTACACGCTCTACCATAAGGTATATCACACGGGAAAATTGCTCTGCACTTGGAGAAACAGGAAGCTCTACCCATCGATTACTATAGGTTTTCATCGCTTCGAGATATTCGGCATCATCTTTAGACCAAAGTGTAATCGCATGGTCAAAAGAGTCTATGAGTTCTTTGATAGCACGCTTTGTAAGTCCAAAGTCATAGACCATCTGCCCATCATCCAGATAATTTGACTCTAGCAATACTTCTATTTTATAAGAGTGTCCATGTATGTTTTCAGAACAACGTCGTGTCGTGCAGTCACGTACAATATGCGCATTTTCAAATTTAAAAAGTTTTCGTAT
>CAZQOC010000098.1:0-5961 GCA_964594745.1 uncultured Sulfurovum sp. | reverse complement strand
ATTTTATCATATAATGTTAAAAATTATACAAAAAGAGTTTTATTTGAAGCAGTTAGTTGCATACATTACCACGGGTTTTCCCGATTTAGAATTTACAGTTGATGCTGCGTTGGCATTGGCAGAGGCTGGTGTAGATACACTGGAACTTGGTATGCCCTTCTCTGACCCAGTGGCTGATGGGCCAGTCATAGAAGCTGCCAATCTCAAAGCTTTGCAAAATGGATTTAAACTAGAACATCTCTTTGATGCTTCTAGCAAAATAGCACCACACATCGACACACTATGGATGGGCTATTTTAATCCTTTTTACCACAAAGGTATGGATAACTTTGTAGCAAAAGCCAAAGAGGTAGGTGTCAATGGGTTTATCATTCCTGACTTACCTTTAGAAGAGGCAGCACAGTACAAACCAAGCGTGGAAGCTGCAGGACTCAGCCTCATAGACTTCATCGCACCGACAGACTCAGAAGCCCGCATCAAAGAGATAGTCACTGATGCAAAAAAATTCATCTATCTCGTTGCTTATGCAGGTATTACGGGGACAGGAAAAAGTGAAGATTTACAGCCTATCATTACGGATATCAAAAAATACTCAGACACCCCTGTCTATGTCGGTTTTGGTGTTGACCAAAATACGGCAAAAGAGAAAGCACAAGGTGTGGATGGTGTGATTGTTGGTTCAGCATTTGTCAAGGTTTTACTCGATGAAAGCTTAAATCATAGTCAAAAAATTACAAAAATTTCTACAGTTGCCAAAGAAATTAAAGAGAAAATAAATAGTTAAGGAGAGCTCTATGGATGAAGGTATTAAATTAGGTATTATTATGTTAATTTTAGGTGTGGCTATCGTTGGTGGTGGTTACTATTATGTTACTAAAAATTTTCCAAAAGAGTAGTTAATTATTTTAGAGTATAATACTCTAAAATAACCATTCAGGAACTCACTTATGCAACATCTTATTTGGAATATAGACCCCGTACTTTTACATTTAGGTCCCTTACAACTTAGATGGTATGGTCTTTTATTTGTGGGCTCCTTTTTCCTCGGAGCCATGCTACTTACATGGATTTTCAAACGTGAGGGTAAAAACCCAGACATTATTGAAACACTGCTCATCTATCTTATGGTAGGCACGGTCATTGGGGCACGCCTTATGCATTGTTTTGCGTACGAACCAGCATTTTACCTCTCTCATCCTCTTGAAATATTAAAAATATGGAAAGGTGGACTGGCTTCTCATGGAGGATTGCTTGGTGTATTGATTGCTATGTATATCTTTACTAAAAAATATAATCTCTCTTATCTTTGGCTTGTTTCGCGTGTCGCTATTCCAGGAGCACTTTCTGCTGCGTTCGTACGTTTTGGTAACTTCTTTAACTCAGAAATATTGGGATTACCTACAGACAAACCTTGGGGTATCATTTTTGAACGTGTCGATATGATTCCTCGCCATCCTGTACAGCTGTATGAAGCAGGTGCTTATCTTATCATGTTACTCATTCTAATTGCTGTCTATAAAAAAGTCTCTGCAAACTTGTTCACAAAACTTGCTCCTGGAATTTTTTTCACTTATATGTTTACCGTACGTTTTTTACTCGAGTACACCAAAACGCGCCAGGCAGACTATACTACCTCTTTACCTTTTACCACAGGTCAAATGTTAAGTATCCCATTTATCCTTTTTGGACTCGTATGGATGCTGTGGGTATTTAAAAGTTTAAACACCCCGCACAAGGAATGATATAACAAGCAAGATGCAACCTCACCATGAAAAAAAGTATGCATTAGGGATAGACATCGGTTCGACCACAGTAAAATATGTGGTCTGTGATGAAAACTTTCACATCGTCGCCAAAGCCTATACTGCACATGACACCAAACAAGCACCTACTCTGCTAAAACTCCTTGAAGAACTCTCACAAACCAAACCAGATATTTACAACCACATAGACAAAGCATACATCACAGGTTCTGGGGCAACACGCATAGCACCTACCATCAATGCGCGTTTTGTTCAAGAGGTCAATGCTGTGGTACTTGCAGTAGAGCATAATCACCCTGATGTTAGAGCGGTCATAGAGCTGGGGGGTCAAGATGCAAAAATCATACACTTTAAGCAGAGTGAAGATGGTAAAAAATCAGTCCTCACCTCTATGAATGACAAATGTGCCTCAGGTACAGGTGCTACCATAGAAAAATGTACCATGAAAGTAGGCATGGAAGCAGATGATGTACAGAAACTCACCTTCCAAACAGACAAGCTTCACCATGTCGCAGCCAAATGTGGAGTCTTTGCCGAGACAGACATCGTCAACCTTGTCAAAACTTCTGTACCCTCTGATGAGATTATGAACTCACTGGCAGATGCCATCGTCATGCAAAACCTTACGGTACTTACACGTGGAAATACCCTCATGCCTAATGTCCTTCTCCTTGGAGGCCCTAACACCTATTTGCCATTTTTACAAGAGTGTTGGCGTATGCGTATTGCCGAAATATGGGATGAGCGTGGTGTAGCGTATGACAAAGAGAACATCAACCAACTTGTCAACGTACCTGACAATGCACAATACTATGCTGCTTTGGGTGCTGTTATCTTTGGTGAAGGCGAAGCAAACAACGACAAACCATTTACTGGACTCATCCAACTCAAAACCATGGTCGATACAGGTGGTACCACAGACAATGACAACAACGACACACCACTTGTCAACTCTCCTGAAGAGTTACAGGCATTTAAAGATGCCTATAGCATCAAACCTTTTGTCCCTCCTGTACTCACCCAAAAAACCACCTGCTTTTTAGGGATAGACGGGGGTTCCACCTCTTCTAAAGCGGTACTGTGTGATGAAAATGGAGAGCTTCTTCTCAAAGTCTATCAACTCTCTAAAGGTAACCCCATTGAAGATACCCTAGAGCTTTTAGAACAGATACAGACACAAGACCCCCATGGCTACTATGATGTCAAAGGGCTGGGTGTCACAGGGTACGCAGCAGATGTACTGGGTGGTGCACTCAATGCAGATGCAAATATCATCGAAACCATTGCCCATATGAAGTCTGCACAAAAAGCGTTTGGCGAGAGTATCAATGTCATTTGTGACATCGGTGGACAGGATATTAAAGTACTTTTTATGGAAAATGGCATGATGAAAAACTTCCGTCTCTCTAACCAATGCTCTGCTGGTAATGGTACCCTGCTTCAGTCTATGGCAAAGCAGTTTGGTGTGCCTGTCGAAGGCTTTGCAGATGTTGCCTTTACAGCAAAACAAGCCCCTATGTTTAACTATGGTTGTGCTGTCTTCTTAGACACCGACAGAGTCAACTTCCAAAAAGAGGGCTTCACCAAAGAAGAACTCTTTGCAGGCATCTCCAAAGTACTGCCCAAAAATGTGTGGCAGTATGTGGTACAAGCCCCTAACCTTGCCGCTTTTGGTGACCACTTCGTACTTCAAGGGGGCACACAGTACAACCAAGCAGCTCTTAAAGCGCAGGTAGACTACATCAAAGACAAAGTGCCCCATGCCAAAGTGGATGTACATCCTCACCCAGGAGAAGCAGGAGCCTATGGTGCAGCCATAGAAGCCAAAGATGTGATAGCCAGACGCGGCTATGCTACCTTCTCCGGGATGAAAGAGGCATTACAGATGACCTACACTTCTAGAACAGATGAGAGTACACGCTGTCACTTCTGTAGTATCAACTGTTCTCGTACCTTTATAGACACGAAAACCCCTAGTTCGCAGACTGTACGCTACATCGCAGGGTTCTCGTGTGAAGAAGGAACAGTAGAGTCACATGAAGCACTTAAAGCACTTAAAGATTCTAGAAAAGATTTACAAGCCAAAGTGCCTAACCTTGTCAAAAAAGAGTCCACAGAACTTTTTAAATCTAACTACACACTAGACAAAGCACCTACAAAAGAGACACAAATCTCGGAACAACAAGTCAAAGTAACATTGGGTGGATGGGGACCTACACTGCGTAGGCAAGTCACACGTACTTTTCAAGTTAGCTCCAATGAATACAAAGCCTATAGACGCAAGCTCAAAGTTGCCATCCCTAAAGTACTCAACATCTACTCCTTGGCACCCTTTTTACGTACCTACCTAGAAGCACTGGAGATTAGCCCAAACAACATCATCTTCTCTGACTTTTCCAATGAAGATATGTACTTAGAAGGTGCGAAGTATGGTTCGGTAGATTCCTGTTACCCTGCCAAAGTGGCACAGTCACATGTTTATGCCCTGCTTTATGAAAAAAAGTTTGCACGTAAAGCCTTTGAGTACCTGTGGTTCCCTGCTGTCACTGAACTTCCTGGCTATGTCAAACACACGATGGGACAGACCTCATGTCCTATTATCTCAGGTACTCCTAAAGTGGTTTACTCTGCCTTTACCAAAGAGAAAAATCTCTTTGAAGAAAAAAATGTGGACTATGTGGATGAGCCTCTCAATTTTGACAATAAAGAGCTACTTAAAAAACAGCTCTTTGCTACATGGGAAAACCGTCTTCACATCACAGAAGATGAAAATAACTGGGCAGTCGAACAAGCATGGAAAGCACTCGATAAAAATGATGCAGACATCATGGCTGAAGGACGTGCAATACTCGATGAAGCCCAAGCCAATAATGAGGTCGTCATCTTACTTCTAGGGCGTCCGTACCACTCTGACCCTGGTATGAATCATGAAGTCTTAGACGAATTCCAGTCTTTAGGTTTTAAGACACTCTCTATGCGTGCCATTCCTAAAGATGAAGCCTATCTCTCACGTTATTTTGGTGAAGATGTAAAGCAAGAGCGTGTCAGTTCCGCCTATGACATTCGTGATGTCTGGGCAGAGAACTACTCTACCAACTCTGCACAGAAAGTCTGGGCAGCCAAATTTGCTGCACGACACCCCAATGTGGCAGTGCTTGATTTGTCTAGTTTTAAATGTGGACACGATGCCCCAACCTATGCCATCATAGACAAGATACTGGGTGCTTCTCGTACGCCACATCTCACACTGCATGACATTGATGCCAACAAGCCTGGGGGCTCCATAAAAATTCGTGTCAAAACATTTGCCTATACATTAGAACAATACAAACATCAGTTAGCAAGTAGCAGTGAGCAGATAGCAGTGAAAAGCGGGCAACATATGCAAAAAAAGGAACTGGCATGATGACTTCAACATTATTCACTATTCGTTATTCACTATTCACTAAAATCTACAAAGGAGATTTATCATGAGCGTAACATGTAATACTGTCAAAATGACTGACAAAAATGGTGATTTAAGCTTTTTAGGACAGGAAGCTACACAGTGGAGAGATATTCCTAAAGAGCCAATAGAGTATGCACCAAAAGAAGAGACGATTATGCTTGTCGGTGGGCTGACTATACTTCAAGACAGACTGGTTGAATCAGCACTCAACTCTATAGGTGAACACTTTGTTGCACTGCCTAACCCTGACTTTGAGTCATTTCAAAAAGGGAAAGCCTTTGGAAACAGAGGACAGTGTAACCCCACCTATTTTACCGTAGGAAATCTCGTCAAATATCTACAAAAACTGCGTGATGAAAAAGGTTTAAGCACCAAAGAGATCGTTCAAAAATATGTTTTTGTAACTGCTGGTGGTTGTGGGCCTTGTCGTTTTGGTATGTATATTACAGAGTATAAAAAAGCACTGCGTGATGCGGGGTTTGATGGGTTTCGCATTACCTCTTTTGAACATGACAAAGGTATTTTTCAGGGCAATGATGAAGTGGAACAAATACTCAATCTCAGTCCCAAATTTTTTATTACTCTTGTGAAAGCCATTATCATTGGAGATATTATAAATATTCTTGGATACAAAATGCGCCCATATGAAGTAGAAGCAGGTGCTGTGGACAAAGCAATGGAAGCGTGCAGGCTCCTTATATCCAAAGCTTTTGAAGAAAAAACCAACCTCACTAAAGCGCTTTGGAAGTG
>CAZQOC010000097.1:0-5989 GCA_964594745.1 uncultured Sulfurovum sp. | reverse complement strand
TTTTTCTTTTTATCATAGCTGATTTGGAATTTACAGAAATATTTTTACGCTACCAAATCTGCTTCTCTCGGCAATAAAGATGCTTCCAAATTACTAGCTAAGATAAATGAGATTAAATCTTCTTCTAAAGCAGGTCTCAAAAGGGAATCTTGGGCGGATAGTGATCACTGGAATAACCTAAATACTTATGGATACTCATGTAATGGTGAGATGTTCACAGTATCAGTATCAGATTGGTATCTCAGTGCAAGTGGACTTGGTTCATGCTATTTGAGCTCAACAACACATTCAGATACCATTGAAAGCTTGGCTAAAAAAGCATGTAACTGCTACAAGTAGTGTACTAAAATATTTCAAACAACCTTGAATGTACATAAGAACTCAATGTAGTATCCGGAGTCTCATGCCCAAGCTGCATCGAAAGCTCCATCAATGCATAAGGGGTCTCATTTTGACTTTCCATAACTTGGGCAAACCTGTACGTTGCAAATGAATGTCTTAAAGAGTGGTAGGTACAGTATCTCTGTGTTACTTCTTGTATAGAGGCATTGATCTCGTCAAACACACTTTCATTGATCACTCTAGTAAGTAATCCTCCACTTTTTGACGTGTCTAAAAACAAAAATGGCGATCGTTTGTCCATACCTTTGCGTAAGCTCAACCACTCCTTGAGAAGATCCAGATGGGCAGGATTATCGATCACGGCTTTTACCCGTCTTTTTGAAGATCGTGTTTTGAGGTTTAGTTTGATCTTTTTCAAACCTTTCCTGTTCACATCCATATAAAAAGTATTGCCATAATAATAGATATCCTCAACCAGCCTTGATCTCGCTTCATTTCTTCGTAATCCAAAGTAGTAACCCAACAAAACCAGAGCTTTATACTGAAGGATCTTAAAGTAATGTTTGCTACCTATGCGCTGCAGCTGATGGGTTTGAATATATTTCTCTTCAAGGTCATTAAGTACCCTATCCACTTCATGATCAAACACCATCGACTTTGGATAAAAAAGCATAGAGATATCTGCAAATTCGGGATGTGTTCTTCTATGAAACTTGAAAAACTTTCTGATCTGGTTATAGATGAACCTGACAGTAGCACCTTTATAGTTCATCATCTCAAGACGTTTGGAGATTGATTGAAGTTCATGTGTCTGTATATCTGAAAGGTCTTTAATATTACGAAAAAGGTGTTTGTTTAGAGAAGTGATATAGTTTTTTACCGTAGAGAGTTTGAGTTTTCTGTGATATAAAAAATTCAGTAGATATAGTATATATACATAGATCAGCTCTGAATGCATTGACCTGTTATAATCCAGATACTCTTCTATCTCTTTTTGTGCATCCCTTATCTCATCTTGCGTTACCTGATTGCCTTTCTTTCTCAAAAGAGCCATCAAGAATTCCATATCGGCGATATCCTCTTCGAAATCTTCAGCTTTCCCAGTTTCAGGCATCACTTTATTTTTTGCAAAAATGGTGCTTATCCGTTTTTTTTCAACTTCCATCATCTCTGGTGGTACAATACCGGGATACAATGCATCTACCTCACTCAAAGTCAATTCCACTGTAGGCACCACCTTCGCTTTACAGGTAAGTTCCAACGGAGATGTACTAAAAAGATAGAAGCATTTATTCAAATGTTTGAGCATGTGCATAGAAATATCTGGCAAATAGTTTTTTCTAAATTCCGTTATTCTGACTTCATAGTCTTCCATATCAAACAGGCTGCCTTCTGTTTTATCTTCTCGGATCCTGCTAATGACTTTTGAGGCATATGTGTCAAGCACGATCAGCCGATACATTCCATTATCTGTAGCATTTTCAAACAACAACTGCTGCTTCAATAAAATAATGGCCTTACCTGTAGGCAGTAAAAGTACATTTGCCAAATCAATCTCTTCAAGCTCACTTTTGCTGAATGGTTTGATGCAGAACAGCCTAAGATAGATATATAATGCCTGGAGTAAATTCTGAGAATCTTCTATATGATTCATTACCTTTTCTCTGGCTTCAATAAAAGTATCCATTTTTGATAGGTCTGCTGCCTGAAGACTGAAGTGGTTTGGATTGATAGAGACCAGAGTAAGGCTTTTTGGGAAAAAAACTGCCGATCTTTGGTGAATAAGTCCAAACTTTTTCAACCGGTTGAAATTTTTATATAAGGTATTTTCTTCTTTAGTTTCAGAACGGTTTTTCAGATCCATATCTTTGATAAACCAGTCAAAAAAACGCATATCGATTTTAAACTTACCACGTACTAGATTCATCTCATCTAAATATTTTTTTATAACCGTCAAAAGCATTCCTGCAAACTTCCGATCCAGAGATGAATGTTTTTTCATCCCCTGTAACAATCTCTCCAGTGCCTCTTCTCTTAAAATATCACTCATAATGCCTGCACTCCATAGATCACTGCAACCTTCTGAGTCAACTCCCTGCATTTTTGGATATATTCCCTGGAGTAAAGTGTTGAAAAGATTCCGAACTGCTCTGCCCCGCTACTGTAATGCCCTAAAAATGCCTCCAGATAATGCCCATTGAAATTAGTCTCCATAGCCAGTTTGGTAATCACATGCCTTCCTATATTGACAGGAACATTATTGACAAACCCAATGATCTCATTGTCTATACTATGATGACTCAGAATATCTACCGCCAATCCCTTTGTATATATCTCGGGCTTATTATTTTTATTGATAAGATAGACATGATCTTCAGGAACTTGCAGTTGCATACACTCCCTTTTGTAATATTTGATGATCTGTTCTGCTCTTTCACACAGGGGTATCACTCTCATCCCGGTGAGTAGCGTCGTGGATTTTTCAGAAAGGGAAAGTACATGCATGACAAAACTGATCTTCCCAAGATAGGTAGAGTGTTCAAATGAACGTGAACCCAATAACAGGCTCAAAGCAAATTTCGTATATACTGCAACGAGGTTGAATCTGACTATCTCATCATCTTCTCTTCTGATCATATACTTTAGCTGGGCAAAAAATCGTTGTGCTGTCTCAGTGACTACCGACCTGCTGGAGCCTGCATAGTGTCTATGATGATCTGTCTTGATCATAGTTTTAAATAAACCTTGGGGCAACCCAAGCAGTTTAGGTATCACATCATCGAGTCCCAGTTTTATAAACAGTTTCTGTATGAACGAAGCATGCACCTGTCCTTCTTTATGTGTTGAGGCATACGCAAGTCTGGGACGGTCATTGGTCTGGTATTTTCCCACACAAAACAGTGTACTCATATCCTCATTGAAACTCTCTTTTTTATACGTTTCTACGATCCTCCATACCTGATCTGGGTTTATCGATATGGTGCTTCCAAATGCTTCAACCTTATCTTTTATAAACTTCTTATATCGTTTGAAAGACTCATCACTTTTTAAGCTATCAAGTTCAATATCTCCCGCCATTTCAATAGCGATCTTCATCTTTCGTATCAACATGACCAGTAAAGGCGGTATCGCAAAAGTGATCTTTTTCGTTGATTTTTCAAGATAGTCGTTCTTTTTCTCTTTCGCAAAAAGTGTATGGTCAATCTCCATGGCCACAGTGCCTTCATTCAGATCAAGTACCACGTGTTTTCCATTGTCAAAAATAATGTCTATACTTCTCAGGTACTCATACCCTGTTACCATACCAAAGATAAATACAACCCTGAAGAGATCATTTTCCTCATAAGCACTTTTGATCGGTTCCTCGCATAAAAAAGCGATAAACTCTGCCAAATGTTCTTTGGAAGGCACTTCGTAAGCAGAAAGGAGCATCAATAATTTTTTGGTTACATTGGCTGAAAATGCCCTATTCATCTGTTGCTGTTTAAAACTATTGGGAATATCTGTTTCCTTTTCCATATCAGTGATAACACGACGTTTGATACGCTGTTTTTGAAGTACCTCCTGCTCTTCTTCATACTGTGCTTCTTCAGATATCTTTCGTTTAACAACATAGGTATCATTGAACAGTTCTTCCCTCTCCGTATATTGTTTATCATATCTGACACCTCCACTATTCATATCCGCAGCCCTGCTGCCTTTAAACTCCAGGCCTATAAGCTTTTGATATGCGATTAAACCATCTCTGAAAAAGCCCACGATGTTCTGATTACGCTCACTATTTTTATTACCCCCGGACTGCAATCTTCTGGACGGAAGAACATGGAGCTTGATCTCCTCATAATCATTTTCATATGAAAGATAGTTCATATCTGTTGACTCATTTTTCATGATGAAAAAGTGATTGGACTCAACGGGATCCTTGGTGACAAATTCCAAAAAGTGTATTCCAGGATTTTCTGCAGTTGGATCAAAATAAGTTTCATTGAGATATTTTGAGTTCGCTTGTGCCATTTTAGAGAGATATTCAACTGCCCTACTCAACGACTGAGTGATCTCTTCAAAAAAACTTTCTCCCTGGTGCTCTTCCGAGTCTCTAAATTTCTTTTGCTCTTCTTTTTTATAACGCAAGTAATAATAATGGAAATCAAGAACAATCTTTACGATCTGTGATACATACTGTCTTTCGATCTCCTCTTTATTGTCTACACTACATAAAGACCAATACAAAGCATAATACAACCTTGTGATCACATGGTTCTGCAAATATCCCGGAGACCTTATCAACTTATCAAGATATAGGTGCCCATCCGCTTGTCCTTCTTGGAATTTCTCCATCAACTCATCCATATGTTTTAAAAAGAGAGGAGCCGGCATTGAGATTTCCGACAGTTCAAGAATTTTGTCAACGATGTGATCATTCATCGTAGAAGAATATGCAAAACGTGCAGCAATCAATAGATTGATAATAGCATTATTTTTTTCATACTGAAAAAATTGGGCAAGTTTTTTATCTATCACCTGCACTTCTCTTTTCGTTATATTTCGCTATAGACATCTTTTGTATCTTTCCCTCCTGGTCCTTGTACTCCATATCCCCTTTGTTATGTTTTGCCCTGTAAAAGAGGTATAAGAATGCTTGGTTATACTGCTCATCTGTTAGAAGCGCATGCTGACGTTCTATGGCATTAAATCCAAACTTGGCAATTCCTTCAAAGTCAGTATTCTCATGGTCACACTCGAATTCCACAAACTCATCGTTTAGCTTGATACACTCTTTGACATTACTCTTTTCATTCCCAATTAACCAAATTTGATGTTGAGCTTCACAGATCGGACAGGTATAGTTATATAGCTTTTCTATATCTTTATCACTATACTCTATCTCACTTGGCCGCTTAAAATATTTCAACTCACGTATGGCATAATCATCTTTTCGCTCTGTAAGATTCAAACTGAATATATTTGTATAAAAATATTCACCAGCTTTTCTCAGATACTTTTTAAAATCAGCTTTTTTATGGTTATCAAAATACATCTGATCTAATTTTATGAAATCCAATTTTCCGGATGTAGAGTTACTGCCATCCTTTTTTCTACTCATGTAATAATCTAAAAATGGAACTTGTTGAAACACCCTGCTTTTTTGGATCTTTTTCTCTGCTTCACAAATGATCCATTTCACACTATAGTTTTTCATCTTTTCTATAGAAAGGTTCATGCATAGAATCAACGTATATATGTCATCGATATAAAATATATCCGATACAAACTTCTCAAACTCATCATAAGAATTGCTGCTAACAAGTGTTCCTTTTGGCACATAAAACAATAAAGGCTTGAGAAAAAGCATCTCATAAAAAGCTACCTCCAGCTTTTTTACCGCATTGCTTTTGGGTCTGTTTCGATACTCTGTACTCTCTTCTACTTTTTCTTTCGTAAGATCTATGAGTCTGTCTAGTTTTATTTCACCACTTATACTTTTCACCTTAAAGCCTCTTTATATTTACTTATTACATATAAATAAATTCTATATGTAAATTTATATACTATATATATTCTTAATATGTATTATTCTATCATATTTAAATAAGAAGATGAAGTTTTTACACCATTTTGTATAAACAGCTGCTCAATTTTCTTATTG
>CAZQOC010000096.1:0-6079 GCA_964594745.1 uncultured Sulfurovum sp. | reverse complement strand
AGTTTTTTGATAATATTTCTACCTTTTTTTCTCATTATCTCATTGGTCTATTTGGTAAAAATATCCTCTCTTACCTCACAGATACAAATTACTTTTATAGAACTTCTCACACTCTACAGATACTCCATTCCCGATATTATTTTTTACACATTTCCTTTATCATTTGTAGCTGCATTGGCAAATGTACTTGTGAAACTCTCTCAAGACAATGAACTTATTGCTCTCTACGCACTGGGGCTAAAGGCAAATAAAGTTTTACGTCCTCTACTCTTACTGGGTCTACTCTTTTCCATTTTGCTCGCTGTCATTTCATTTTTAGCAATGCCTCTGAGCAAACAACTCTATAAAGAATTTAAAACCTTTAAAAAAGCTGAAGCAAAACTCAATATTGTACCAGGTAAACTGGGTCAAAAATTTGGCGATTATTATATATATGTGAAAAAAAATGAAAAAGATGTTTTCCAAAATATTGTTATTTATAATCGTACAAAAAAAGATGTGGAGCAATTCTTTTCATCACAAGAAGGAAAACTCAACAAAACCAAAGGTATCACTTCTTTATTGCTCAATTATGGTTATGGATATACGTACAGTAAAGAAAAACTACAACAGGCAAAATATAAGAGTCTGGAAATTTTTGATACCACACAAAATAAGTCATTTCATTTTCAGGATATCATCGCACACTGGCGTCAAGCAAGTACGAATATCGGAATGTTACATGAGGCTATTTTCTTCATTTTTATCAGTCTTATCCCCCTAATTTCAGTCTATATTGTGGCATCCTTTACTATGATTAATCCTCGTTATCAGGCAAACCGCTCGTTCCTTGTTATTTTTTTAACCACATTAGGGCTCTATTTAACAGCTTCTTCTTTAAAAAAATGGGGAACGTTCATGATTTTATTTCTTACTGTTGTCTTCGTCATTGCATTGGGGCAATGGCTCTTTAAAAAACGTGTCTCAAAGTATTTTTAATGCCACATTCATTTCGCAGAGTCAAAGCTGTCATTGCCTATGATGGTTCTGCTTATTTTGGCTTTCAAAAACAGACAAGTACCAATCGGACAATCACTGCAGATATAGAAAAAGCTTTACATTCACTGCATATAAACACTTCCATTGTTGGGAGTGGTCGTACCGATGCTGGGGTACATGCCACAGGACAAGTAATACACTTTGATATCCCCGAATACTGGTCTGATTTAAAAAAACTTAAGCTTAACCTAAATAGAAAACTTACGTTCACACGTTTTAAATATATTACTTTTGTCCCTTCTGATTTCCATGCACGTTTTGGGGCTAAAAAGCGCACATACCGCTATCTTTTCAAAACCAAAGAACCCACACTTTTTGAACAGAAATATATCTCCCATTATGCACCATTTGATACCACATTACTTACCGAAGCTCTTACTGCTTTTGAAGGGAAACATGATTTTGATTTTTTTCGAAAGACAGGTACGGTGACACATACAAGTATCAGAGAAATCTACAGTGCCACATATAAGCAATATGGAGCATACCATATTATCTACTTTCAAGCCAATGGGTTTTTACGCTCTCAGGTTCGTATGATGGTAGATGCTGCAATGCGCTGTGCAAGAGAAAAACTTACTTTAAATGAGATAAAAGAACAACTTCACTGTCACAAAAAGCATACCACAACACTTGCTCCAGCAGAAGGATTGTACTTGGCTAGAATTCTCTACTAGTCCTATACACTTTTTTTCACTTTTATATGCTAGAATATACTTATGAAATATCTACTTATATTTATAGTATCACTCTCAAGTTATGCCAGTTCTCCTATGGAGCAGGTCTATTTGAAAAATGCTTGTAACTCATGTCATGGTATGTATGGTGAGGGGATGGGCTCTGCACCTAGACTTCAAGGTGTTCGAGAAGAGGTTTTACTGCGCAGACTCAAAAACTTACAACAGGGAAAAACACGTTCACCTTTTGGCAGTATCATGATCTCTTTTGCAAAAGCATTAGATGAAAACCAAACTGTCCAGATGGCAAAGTATCTCTCTACCCTAAAAACCGTTATTAGCAAAGATCGGTATGATGAAGAGTATGACCCAGCAGGAGATGGTGGTTCATAATTTATGCTACAATAATGTATAAAAAGGAGTGTCAATGTTTCCAACTAGCTATAAAAAATCTTTAGGGTTCGTTTTTCTACTCTTTTCTGCAGGGTTTGCCGTATGGTATCCTCTCGCAAATTTACTTTAGGCAATAGCATGGCTAAAACAAAACGATATATTCCAAAAGATAAGCCTAGTTTTAAAGCTATAAAAGGTTCACTCCTTTACCTTTTTCTTATCCCTCTCTTTTTAAGTGTAGTTCTCGCACTCTTCAATACAAACATCAAGGCATTTATACTCAATGGCATCTCTTTTTTTCTCTTTTTAGCAACAGCACGTCTGGCTAAAAAAGGCTTCGTGGAAGAGAGTCGTTACCATGCAGCCACCTTTGCCAAGGCACCGAAGGTTCCATATAAAATGATAGCGGGTTATCTACTGGGAGGAGCTACTTTTTTTACTGCATTTATCACAGGAGAACAACTTTTTATCAAATCTATTTTTTTAGCTCTCATTGCAACCATAGGGTATTATCTTTTCTATGGCTTTGATCCTAAAAAAGATAAATTTGACAATCTTGGAGATGTCTCGGCTGAATTTGTTTTAGAGACCATCAAGGAAGCAAATACAAAACTTTCTGCTATCAAAGAAGATATGCAAGAGATCAAAGATACAGTTTTATATGAAAAATTAAATATCGCGGTCAATAAAGCGAAACATATCTTACAAACCATACAAGAAGACCCAAAAGATGTACGGGTAGCTAGAAAATTTCTTATTGTGTACATTGATGGGATTGCTCGGGTAACCGATGCCTATACTGGATTGGAAGAAAAAGACATCAATCCAGAAACGAAAGAAAAACTTCATAGGCTGATGGATGATGTAGAGGTTCGTTTTGACAAAGAACTCACAAGACTTAAAAACAATAATGCATTTGACTTAGATGTACATATAGATGTACTCAAAGAACAAATCAAACACTAAAAGGGGAAAATAAAATGGAAACAAAAACAAAAGAAATCATAGAAACAGCTATAGAAAAAAAGAGTGATGTCGTACCAGAAGTCATGGAAAATGAGGTCACCGCACTCCAAAGTGCACTCAACGAACTAGATGTCACAGACAGAAAGTCCATCATTTACTTTGGTTCTTCTGCACAAGAAAAGTTAGATGATATTTCTAACCGTATGATAGATGGGGTACAAAACAAAGATGTAGGTGCGGCAGGCGCAGCACTGAATGAAATGGTTGCTTCCATTCGTGGTTTTGATATGGATGAGTTTAATCCTAACAAAAAATTGGCATGGTGGCAAAAACTTTTTGGGGTCACAAAACCACTTGTGAAGTTTATACAAGAGTATGAAACTGTAAGAGACCAAATAGACAACATCTCCAACTCACTGGAAAAACACAAAAGCCAACTCATGACAGACATCGTCTCACTTGATAAACTCTATGATGCGAACCTTGATTACTTTAGAAACCTAGAGCTCTACATCAAAGCAGGAGAGACAAAACTTGAAGAGCTAGAAGAGAAAATCATCCCTGAATATGAAGCCAAAGTAAGGGAATCAAATGATGATATGTTGGCTATTCAAGATATGAAAGAGATACGTGGGTTTAGAGATGAACTAGAACGCCGTGTACATGACCTTAGACTCTCACGCCAAGTAACGATGCAGTCACTCCCAAGCATCCGACTCATACAGGAAAATGACAAATCTCTCATCTCCAAGATTACCTCAACGCTTGTGAATACTGTGCCACTCTGGAGAAACCAGCTTGCACAGACCGTGACTATATTTAGAAGCCATGCTACAGCAGGTGCAGTCAAAGATGCGGCAGACTTAACCAATGAACTTTTAGAAAAAAATGCTGAAGGATTAAGAGAAGCCAATGCAGAGGTACGCACACAAATGGAACGTGGTATTTTCGACATTGAGAGTGTCAAAAAAGCCAATGAAACATTTATCGCTACACTAGATGACTCTTTGCGTATTGCACAAGAAGGTAAACTAGCTAGAAAAGATGCATTAGTAGAACTACAAAAAACAGAAAAAGAACTTAAAGATGCGCTACTTTCCGTCAAAGCAAAAGCAGAAGAAGTACCAGAATTGACAAAAGAAAGCACAGATACGAAAGAGGTATAAGATGGGTTTATTTAATTGGATATTTGGACAGTTTATAGATGTTATTGAGTGGACTGATAATTCACAAGATACTATGGTCTATCGATTTAACAGACAAGGCAATGAGATAAAGTATGGTGCAAAACTCACCGTACGTGAATCACAAATTGCTGTCTTTGTAAATGAAGGAGAAATCGCTGATGTTCTGGGTCCTGGTATCTACGAAATTGAAACCAATAATATCCCTATACTTACCAACCTACAACACTGGGATCATGGGTTTAACTCTCCTTTTAAAGCAGAGATATACTTCTTAAATACGAAAAGATTTATTGATTTAAAATGGGGAACAAAAAACCCTATTATGGTGCGTGACCCAGAATTTTCTATGGTACGATTACGTGCTTTTGGTACCTATGAGATACGTATCAGTAATGCAAAAAAATTCCTCACTGAGATTGTAGGTACAGATGGACACTTTACCACAGATGAGATTGAAGCACAACTTACCAATCTTATTACCTCAAAATTTGCTACTATCATGGGTGCAGATGAGACGCCTGTGCTTGACCTTGCTGCAAATTATGAAAATTTTGGTAGATATATCACTGAACATATCGCCCCTTCGTTTAGTGAATATGGACTAGAACTCACAAAGATGCTTGTAGAAAATATCTCTTTACCTGAAGAGGTAGAAAAAGCCATAGATACTCGCTCAAGTCGTGAAATTACTGGTGATTTAGATGCCAATATCAAATACCAAAGTGGACAAGCTTTAGGTAACTCTGAAGGTTCTGCCTCTGACATGGTAGGTATGGGTGCAGGCATGGCAATGGGGCAACAGATGGCTAACAGTATGCATACCAATACTGGTGCTACGCCCCCGCCTCTTCCAAATAAAATCTCTCAATATTTTGTAGCCATAGAAGGAAAATCTGAAGGCCCATTTTCGCTAGAAGAAGTCGAAAAAGATTTACTCTCAGGTAAAATAGATAGTGACACACTCATTTGGACGCAGGGAATGGATGGTTGGGAAAAAGCATCTACGATACTTTCCAATACTTTTACACAAACACCTCCACCACTACAATAATACATGACATTCACTGCCATTAATTTTACTTGCCCCTCTTGTGGGGCTCCACAAAAGTTTTCCCCAGCTACAGGAAAGCTTGTCTGTGAATTTTGTCGTACGCAAACCGATATTGAAATCTCACAAGACATCATACGCGAGTATGAATTTACAGAAGCCGTAGCTGCACTCAATACGCAAAAAAATCAAATCATAGAAAAAAATATAACATGTAAAAAATGTGGTGCTTCCTTTACTTTAACTCCTTACTCTTTTTCATCTAACTGCCCCTATTGTGGGACACCTGCTATTACTGACTTTATACGAGAAATCACACCTAAGTCAATGATACCCTTTAAACTTAGCCATAAAGAGGCACAAATGCTCTTTCGTCAATGGGTAGGTTCACGTTGGTTTGCGCCCAATGCCTTTAAAAAATATCTCGATGGAGATAATACACTGACAGGATACTATCTACCTTATTGGACCTATGATAGTGACACTACCTCACAATACAGAGGACTAAGGGGTGACATTTATTATGTCACTGTCACAAAAACCATCGTTCAAAATGGAAGACAAAGACAAGTTCGTGTACAAGAACCCCGCATCAACTGGACACCTGTATCTGGTGTCGTCTATGTAAGTTTTGATGACATCACCATAGGAGCAAGTAAAACCATCTCTCGTGCGATACTTGACTCCTTGGAACCTTGGGATACCACTCAACTTGTCCCTTTTGATGAAAAGTACCTTTCAGGATTTGAAGCAGAAGAGTATACGGTAGG
>CAZQOC010000095.1:0-6151 GCA_964594745.1 uncultured Sulfurovum sp. | reverse complement strand
ATCTTTAAAAACATCTGTTCTCATTGTCACCAATTCACGTGAGAGAAAAGCCTTCTCTTTACTCTCTAAAAGCAGTTTTTGTATGCGTGGCGTGCCGCAATTTTCCAAATCGTCATAAATTGCTTCAAGTGTATGATACCGGTTAATCAGTTTTGATGCACCAACCTTCCCTATCCCTTTGACACCTGGAACATTGTCAGAACTATCGCCCAAAATTGCCTGAAAATTAATAAAATCTTTAGGATTAACACCAAACTTCTCTATACATGCCTGTTCATCTACCTCTTGTTTTTTTACCGAGTCATACATCACGACTGTACCATCATCAATCATCTGATACAAATCTTTGTCATGTGAGACAATACGTACCTTCATCCCTTTATCTTTTGCTAACTTTGTGACAGTGACAATGACGTCATCTGCCTCAAATCCTTCACGTGAAAGATTTGCAAATCCCATTTACTCTATCCACTCTATTGCTACAGGAAGCTGTTTTACCAAATCGTCAGGTGCAGCGTCACGATTTGCTTTATACTCCGGATAGATATCATTACGGAAGGTTTTTCCTTTGGCATCTAAAGCAAAGACAAGGTAATCCGTACTGTGATCTCTGTGCAATGAGTCTACCAAATTGGTAAATCCTGTTAAAAGTCCTGTAGGAAAACCTTCAGAGTTACGTAGAGGGGGAAGTGCGAAATAGGAACGAAAGAAAAAGCCAAAAGTATCAATAATAGTGATTGTTTTCAAAATGAGCCTCATTTTTTATGTATTTTAACTTATTATCTGTTAGATACAAAAGAGATTATCTCTTGACCCAATATAATAAAAATTTTATCTCATCACAAAAAAACTTACCTCTCCACTAAAACAATTGCATCTCTTACCTGTTTCATATTAAATGGTTTGGTGACTAAATGATTATATAATGTTTTTTCTTCACTACTTAAATGTGGATCTCCTGTAATTGAAATCGCAAACACCGGTTTTACATTTTTGGTTCTTTCAAAGTCTCTAATTGTTTGCATTACTTCCGTACCTGAGGTGGATGGCATATGTTTATCAAGAAATATGACATCAAAAGGTGAATTGCTTTTGTGGCTCTTTTTAAAGTTTTTAAGTGCTCTTTCACCGTTATCCACTGAAGTGATTTCAACATACTCTGTTTCAAGCATCGACTCTAAAAGTGATGTATTAATTTTATTATCGTCAACAAGAAGAATTTTCATCTTCTTTTTTGAAAATATAGTTTCATGAACAATATCTCCATAATAGGTATTATCAGAAATTACATGAAGCATTGAAGTCTCAGGATCCTCTCTTAAAGAAAAAAGTTTCTCTTCCACAACGATAAGTTCAATCTTATTGTTGGCAACAAACAGCAAAATATCCGAGGAGAGTTTATGCTGAAAACAGAATAGATAATCCGCCTTCTCATCTAATCTATTTGAAATAATTACATTTTCTGATGGCATTCCCAACTCAATCAGATAACGTTTAATATTATTGGCATCCGCACACGGTAAAATGTCGGTTAATATTGTAATATTTTTATTGATAACTTCAAACAATGGATAACTTGCAACAGAATTAATAACTGTTACAGGGATTGTAAATGAGAAGGTACTCCCTTCATCCAAAACACTTTGAAGATGAAGATGCCCGCCTAAATCAGATATATATTTAGAACAGATTGACAAACCTAACCCGGTACCTCCAAAATGTATACTTGTAACATCTTCTGCTTGCTTAAATGCTTTAAAAATATCCTTTTGTTTACTCTTGTCAATGCCAATACCTTTATCTTTTACCGATATATCAAGTGCCTTTCTTGTGGCGTGAAAATTAACTGAAAAATCTATGCGTTTACCTGCTGGTGTAAATTTATAGGCATTGCCTATAAGATTAATAATAATACGCTTCAATTTAATTTCATCAATTAAAATCTCTTTAGGCATTTTGGGATCGATATAAATAATATAGGTAATTTTTTTATCATACATATTTGCTGAGAACAGATTGGCAATTTGTGAAAAAAACTTGATACTGTTTACTGTAGTAGGTTTAGAAGTTGCTATCTCGTGATTTTGCTTGACTTGTTCTAAGATGGAAGTTGTCAATGAATTGATAAATTTGGCACTCTCTTTTGCATTTTTAACAAACCCCTTGATTCTCTTATCTTCAATATGCTCTTCAATGAGTTCCAAAAAACCGTAAAGAGAGTTTGCGGGAGTACGGATATCATGTACTGTATTAGAGAAAAAAATCATACTTTTATTTATTTCAGGATTATTATTTTCCTTTTTTGTCTGCATGATCTGTTTACTCATCTCTTCCGTATCTAGAGCTATATCATTACTGCCCTTATCATGAGAAGTTAAAATGCCTATAATTTTGATTAACAGAGGCTGTAGAGTAATTAAAAGTTCCGATTCCTCTTTGGTGTATACTTTGCTATGCCTTATAAAACGGCTGATACGAACAATGCCTACAAGTGAATCATCCTTGAGAATAGGTACAACAACCTGTGCTTTAAGTTTTAACTTATGAGGATTATCTACAGCTAGAACATATGATTTTTCACTCACAATATAATTATATAAAACCGGTTTTTTTCTCAAAAAAACCTCCCCTAAAATTCCCTCTATCCCAATTGTAGGAATACATACATTGTTCTCTTTTTTTGTATATAGTTCTTGTTTCTCAACATCAAATATAAACAATTCGACAAAATCCGACTCTGAAAATTGCATCAATAACTCTTCAATCGTTATATTAATCTCATGGGCAGTCTTATGTTGAGAGACATGTTTGATAGTGTTATTCAGTGCCCGTACCAGCTGAGAAGATTGTGGCTGTATTTTATCATTCATCTATGAACCTTTTGTTTTATATTAATTATCGATGTTTAACAATGTCTTAAAGATATAGATTATATCATTTTTCTATTAGAACTTAACACCTTTTCAAAGAATATGCATATTTTATGCATGCTTACAAGCCCCGTATATCCCTTATATAAATATAAATGATGGTATACTTAAAAGCAATAAAGTTTTGTTGAATATAGGCAATTAAGGTTAAAAAAATATGATTGAATCAAGAATAACACGCCCCAAAAATGCTCCTGTTGAGATACCAAAAAAGTTTAGCAAACAGGAGGTTGATCTATCTCAAACACCACTCTTTTTTCCGCAAGGATTCGAAAAAATTTTTCTCACTTTTTACTTTATTGTTCTACCCTATATTGCCGGGCTTTTTTTTCTTTTCTTTTACGTTGCAAAAGGTCGTCTAGAGCTCTTTGTATCACTGAGTGATAAATACTCTTTTTTATTAACTTGGACAATTGGATATGAAATCATCGCTTCAATCATTATTCTTGCAATCATTAAAATGGCTATAAATTTTGCAAATGAAAGTAGAAAACCGGGCATCAAAAAACAATTTAGACGTCCTTGATATCACTTCACTGGACACTTAACTCCTTAGCCAAATACTCACCCGTATAAGACTTCGTCTCTTTGTAATCTCTTGCTAACATTTCAGGTGAACCTTCTGCGATAATAAGCCCCCCTTTATTTCCCCCTTCAGGACCCATATCTATAATATAGTCTGCATTTTTGACCATATCGAGATTATGTTCAATCACTACAACAGAGTTCCCAAGTTTCACCAGGTGATGCAACACCCCAGTAAGCCTATCGACATCTGCAAAATGAAGTCCTGTGGTCGGTTCATCCAAAATATAGAGCGTATTACCTGTATCTTTACGGCTAAGCTCCTTACTTAACTTTATACGCTGGGCTTCTCCTCCTGAAAGTGTGGTTGCATTTTGGCCCAAGGTAATATAGTCCAACCCTACATCTGTAAGCGTTTTAAGCTTCACTGCCATCATAGGAATCGCTTTAAAAAATTCAAACGCTTCACCTACACTCATAGCAAGTACATCAGCTATAGACTTTCCTTTGTAGCGGACCTCAAGGGTTTGTGAATTATAGCGTGTACCGTTACAGCTGTCACAAGAGACAAGTACATCAGGCAGAAAGTGCATCTCTATTTTTATCTGTCCCTCTCCCTGACACTTCTCACAACGTCCTCCTTTGACGTTAAATGAAAATCGCCCTATTTTATAGCCTCTGAGTTCTGCCTCTTTGGTTTGTGCAAAGAGTTTACGAATTTCATCCATGATTCCTGTATAGGTAGCAGGATTTGAACGGGGCGTACGTCCTATGGGACTTTGATCAAGGTAGATGACTTTATCGAGTTTTTCAAGCCCATTGATCTCTACACCATCTACCTTATTGACCTTTTTAGCATGATTGAGCAGTTCTCTTGCCACAGGCAGCAAAGTTTGTAAAATAAGTGAACTCTTTCCGCTTCCACTTACACCCGTAATGCAGACAAAATTATGTAAAGGTATTTTTGCATTGAGATTTTGAATATTATTCAGTGTTACATTCTTGATTTCTATCCACTCGTTTTGCGGATTGTCGTGTCTATACGAGACTGTTTTTTTACCATACATATACTCCGCTGTCAGTGTTTTTGCTTTTGCCAACTTCTTTGCATCACCAGCAAACACTACATTACCGCCATACTCCCCTGCTCCAGGACCAATGTCTATAATGTAATCAGCTGCAAGAATCGTCTCTTTATCATGTTCAACCACAATAACAGAATTTCCCTTTTCACGCAAAGAGTTGAGCGTCCGAATAAGCTTCATTGTATCGCGTTCATGCAGTCCAATACTTGGTTCATCAAGTACATACATCACACCTGTTAATCCCGAACCTATCTGAGAAGCAATACGTATACGTTGTGCTTCGCCCCCCGAAATACTTCTTGCATCACGTGAAAGTGTAATATATCCAAGTCCCACATCATGTAAAAAGTAGAGTCTCTCATAGAGCTCTTTAAGGATTGATTCTGCAATCATCTTTTCTTGTTCATTCAAGTGTGAAAAACTCTTTTCATCTGCAAAGTAAGCATAGGATTTTTCTATAGGCATATCAATAATATCTGCAATATTTTTACCTTCAATTTTCACAGCTAAAGAACGAGGTTTCAGTCTATGACCATGACACATATCACACACTTTTTCAGTCATATATTCTGAAAGGTCTTTTTCATCTTTGAACATATCATGGGCAAATTTAATCACCCCTGGCCATTCTCGTTTGAGTTTATGACGTTTCCAGGTAAAATCTACTGTACTTCCATTCCCATAGAGTATCGCTTTTTGCTGATGGGGTTCAAGCTCTCCATAAGGCTTTTTAATCTCTATCTCATTTTGTTCACAAAAAGCATTGAGAAATTTCGTATAATAACTCTTGTTAAACCCATACATAATCTTTACTGCACCCTTTTCAATGCTTAGTGCAGCGTCAATCACCTTTTTGATATCAATCGCGTAGCGTATCCCAAGTCCGTCACAGGCTGGGCATGCACCTTTTGGAGAGTTAAAAGAGAAACTCACCGGTTCCAATGGTTCAAAACTCAATTTACAATCAAAACATGCCAAATGTTCAGAATGGTGTATATGTTGCTTGTCAAACCCCAACTCTTCAAAATTAAGGAGTTCAATCTCCATTTCACCATAAGACTCTTTGAGTGCCTTTTCAACATCCTGTCCAATGCGGTCACGACTCTCTTCTTTGACCACAACCCTATCTACAACGACTTTAATGGTATGTTTTTTTGTTTTTGAGAGTTCAATTTCATCATCAAGACGTACCATCACACCATCTATCATCGCGCGAACATACCCTTTATGACGCAAAGACTCCAGCATATCTGCAAACGTACCCTTCTTCTCTTTCACCAAGGGTGCCATAATCACAAGTTTAGCCCCTTCAGGCAATCTTAAAACCTCTTCAATGATGTCTGAAGCCGACAAGGACGATATTGGCTTGCCACACTCATGACAATGCTGTTCCCCAATACGCGAAAAAAGCAGCCTCAGATAATCATAGATTTCCGTAATCGTCCCCACGGTAGAACGTGGATTTTTAGACGTGGTTTTTTTGGTCTATGGCAATGGCAGGCGTCAACCCTTCTATCTTATCGACTTCAGGTTTACCAACACGACCCAAAAACTGCCTTGCATAAGAGGAGAGTGATTCAATATAGCGTCTTTGTCCTTCCGCATAGAGTG
>CAZQOC010000094.1:0-6356 GCA_964594745.1 uncultured Sulfurovum sp. | reverse complement strand
CCATCTCCGCCATCAGGACCACCATTTGTCACAAATTTCTCTGTCCAAAAAGAGATAGCACCAGCCCCACCCTTACCTGAACTTATCGTTAGCTCTACGCTATCTACAAACATATATTAAACCTTTATTTCTATGAAAACTATTGTCATATTACCAATAGTAAATTAATTATGAGATTATATCTAAATTAAGAAAATTATTTGATATAATTTACCAAACAAATATGTTAGGGATACAATTAATGACATACACAAAAACTATTTTACTGACAAGTACCATCTTCTTATATAATGCATGTACACCTACAGAGGTACCAGTCCATGAAGGTGGTTACTATTATAATGAGATTTATTTTGGTGCTAATTTAACGGATGTATATAAAAAAGGAATTAAAGATGGGTGTACAACATCTAAAGGAACATACAAAAAATCGCATTGGCTCTTTCAAAATAAAAAAGACTATGTTGATGGTTGGTTCTTGGGTCGTAACAAATGCCGAAATTTACTGAAAATTGATGAAAATGGAGATTTAATACTTTAAAAAGTATTAAACAGAATAAAAGATAAGTCCGAAGAGTTCGGACTTTTTGTGACTATGCAGGTACTACTGATACTTTCTTCTGACTAGCAGTTTTGTTATCAAATTTCACTACACCTTCAACAAGTGCAAATATAGTATGGTCTTTACCCATTCCTACACCTGTACCTGGATGAACTTTAGTTCCTCTTTGTCTGAGGATAATGTTACCAGGTATTACTGCTTCACCACCAAATTTTTTAACGCCTAAACGACGTCCAGCTGAATCACGGTTATTCTGAGTGGATCCTTGACCTTTCTTGTGTGCCATACTATGCTCCTTCTATGTTAATTATGCGATTTTAGTAATTCTAACTCTTGTAAAGTCTCTTCTGAAACCACGTTTGAGTTTTGAATCTTTTCTTCTTCTTTTTTTGTAGATGATAACTTTTTTATCTCTACCTTCATTGATCACTTCACCTTTAACTACTGCACCTTCTACGAAAGGAGTACCTACAGTCAAGTCACCATTGTCTACTGCTAGAACTTCTTTAAATTCTACTGCTGATTTTGGATCAAGACCCATATTGTCAAAACAGATGATATCACCCTCTTGCACTTTGAATTGTTGACCACTTGCTTTAATGATTGCGTACATTGCAAACCCTTTATATCTATGTATTTTAAAAAGTTCGTGATTATACCCAAAACTATTTTAATCTAATTTTAAACCCATAAACTATTTAAAAATTTAGTCTAAAAAGTATAATCTGCTCCTGCAAGTGCAATACATTCTATCTCAACTAAGGCATTTTTTGGTAAGGTTTTTACAGCTATTGTACTACGCGCAGGTTTATGTGCGCCAAAATAATGTGCATACACATTGTTGACCGTCACAAAGTCATTCATATCAGCTAAATATATCGTTGTTTTAACCACATCATTAAAATGTGCACCTGCAGCTTCAAGTACATAAAAAAGGTTTTTCATCACTTGGTGTGTTTGATGTTCAACATTTCTAGTCTCCATAGTACCGTCTGCTTTTAAAGCAATCTGCCCTGAAGTATAGATAAATCCATTGGCTTCAATGGCTTGTGAATATGGTCCTATCGCAGCTGGTGCCTCTTTTGTCTCAATAAATTTCATTATGATGTCTCTCCTGTTTAGTATAAATGGATTTAGGTATTAATTGCGTTCATAAAACACATAAGATGTAGAGTAATCAGAAAATTCAAAATAGACTTTCTTTTCTCCTGCATCTTTTTTACCATTTAGATTTAAGTCATCTATCCCATATCCATAACGATAAGGTCTTGATCCTCCATCAGTTGTCCCCTTAGCTGTAGAGAGTTTATCAATTTTTATAAACTTATGTACCAGTTTATTTCCTGCATAAATATCAAGTACGCCATTGGTTCCCGTCCAATTTTGCAATGAACGACTCAAAGAGTTTTGTGTCTCTTGTGTACATCCTGCAAAAAGCAACATCAATGCAGACATGAGTAATATTCTTAATTTCATAACTTATCCTTTTTAGAATTTATATTATTTTAGCACTATTATACTTTTGGCATACCAAACTTTTGGGTGATTAATTCGCCCTCATCATTGAAATACAAATAGTATAATTTATCTTTTTTCACACTAAGCCCTGCAAGATATCGCAATGCCAAGTTTGCTTGAAGCGAACCAATATGCATCACGATAGGTGCAGTAATACCCCCTGGTTTATGGTCAGAAATGTTAAAGACTTGAAAGTTTGCTTCATCAAAGAAACAGACTTGCCCATTGAACTCTTCCACTGAAGCATATATCCATGGTGTATGAGTCTCTTTGGCATGTTTATCTATCTCACCACGCACAGGTAGGTTATCCGTCGCATCAAGTATGAGATCATAGCTGTTTCCCATCTCTTTAAAGTCTTCAAAAGGCATATCAAAAGCCACAGCTTTTACAAAGGGATTTTTCGACTCTACAAGCTGACACACGGCTTTGGCCTTATTTTTACCTTCATCGTTCAAAGTAAAGGCTATCTGTCTATGAATGTTGTGAGAAGAGACAGTATCGAAGTCAACCATATGTATCTCTCCTATCCCTGATGTTCCCAGTGCCATGGCAAGGGTACAGCCAAGTCCACCAGAACCGATGATGGCAATTTTCTTTTTCTCCAAACTCTGTTGTACATTTGAGCCCCAAAGTTGTATCTGTCTATTGAAATATTCGCTTTGTGTCATAGCTGTCCTTCGCGTAATTTTAATTCTCTTTCAAACCCCCATGCCTTACGGTGTTCTGTAACCTCAGCTTTATCTATCACTTCAACAAGCATAGACTCTTTATCTTCAAGCATCATCTCTACTTCACCCTCAGGAGAAACCAACATCGTATCACCATAAAACTTCCACTTTACTTCATCGTCACTGTATTCACCCAAACGATTGGCACGAAGGACATAACAGCCATGTAAAAACGCTTTGGTTTTGATGATTTCCCGCCATCTGTTATGTGATCCGAAAGTGGATGCAGTAGGAAGCAGTACCAAATCTACTTTCTTACGTGTCACCTGCTCCCAAAACGGGTCAAAATGCAATTCAAAACCTGCCATGAGCATGACTTTAAAACCTTTGATAGTAAATATCATAGCATCTTTTAATGGTGCTACTTTATTGGCAAAAAATTTCTTTTCATTCCAGTGCGCATACGGAAGTAAAATCTGTTGTTCATAATAACGTGTATGTTTAGGGGTAATTTTGACAATGGTCTTATGATAGCCATCTTTTTTAGTGATGATAATAGGTGCCACAAAAATAATCTCATATTTGATTGCAAGATGTTTAAGTAGTTCAAGATGTTTTGTTGTTTGCGCTTTGACCATGTTTGGTGCCATGGTTGCAAACTCTTTAAAAAAGTGATTTAATACATACTCTCCAAGTAGCATGACATCAGCACCACGTTCATGTGCTTTTTTAAGGTAAAACTCCAGCCGTGTTGCATTCATACCAAGTGTTGGTAACTGAAGCGCTGCGACTACGAGTTTTTTAGGCATTATTCATTCTCCACATTTTGATTGGCTTGATCGATGATGCTGATCTTCGTTTTTGCCTCTTCAATGAGTGTTTGTGCCTCTTTGATATTTTTTAAACCCTCTTCATAAAGCTTCACTGACTCTTCCAGTGTTATCTCAGGGTTTATCAGTTTTTCAAGTAGTTCTTTTGAATGTTCTAATTTCTCTTCAAAACTTTGTGTTTTCATCTTAATACCTCTTTTATATTCTCTTCAAATTTCTCTAACTCTACTAAAAAAGCATCATGACCATAGTCACTCTCTACTTCCAAATAAGTATGTGCCTGACCATTACGTTGCATCATCTTGGCAATATGCTCCATCTCTGAAGGGAAAAACAGATAGTCTGATGAAAAACTTATCAAATGCACATTTGCCTTAATTCGGCTGATTGCATCATGTAAAGAGTCATACCCACGACTCAAGTTAAATGTATTGATCGCCTTGACAATATAGAGATAAGAAAGAGGATCAAAGATGCGTGAAAAGTTATTGGTATTGTACTCCATATAACGCTCTACCTCATAACGCCCAAAGAGTTCAAAAAGCCCATCTGTGCCCACATAGTTACGTCCAAACTTCTCATCCATAGAATCAGGAGAAAGATAAGAGATATGCCCAGCAATACGCCCAATGGCAAGTCCATCCAAGCCTTCTTCTTTAAAATCATCTTTCTCATAGTTGCCATGTTTAAAACGGGGGTCTCTTCGTATAGCTTCTACAGCCACTTTATTAAATGCTATCGTCCAAGGACGTGTCGCATACGTCGCAGCCAAAGAGATGATATCATCTGCAAAATTAGGATAGTCCACCGCAAACTGTAATGCCTGCATCCCACCCATAGAACCACCTATAATTGCTCTCACATGGTGTATACCCAAGTCAGAGAGCAGATGCATCTGTGCACGTATCATATCTTTTATAGTGACTACGGGAAATTTAAGTCTGTAGGGTGCCTGTGTTGTATAGTTGTTAGACATAGGCCCCGTACTACCAAAGCAAGACCCCACAACATTGGTACTTATGACAAAGTATCTGCTCGTATCCAAGGCTTTACCCTCACCGATGAGTCCATCCCACCAGCCAGCTTTACGCTCACCCTCATAGGTACCGGCAGCATGGTGAGAACCAGAGAGCGCATGACACACCAATATTACATTGGATTTATCTTCATTTAACTCTCCATAGGTCTCATACGCTATCTCATACGGCTCCAAGATACGCCCACTTTCAAGGTACAAAGGTGAGCTAAAATATGCTGTTTTGGTTTCGATTTTCATTGAATACTTTTGTGCTTAAATTTAATTGTAATATTTTATCATATTTAAACTTGTAGGGTGTGGTTGCTCCCATGTCTTGAAGACATTTGAGCATATCAAAGTTCCTTTTTATATTACTCGTGGCGTTGTTATTCTCCTTACTTTTCTAGAAAAGTGCCCATCGGAAATGCCCTTGGGGTAAAGCAAAAGTCGTCTCTATTCTCGATGCAATCCCGCAGGAACGAGGACAATCGCTCCGCTTTTCTGCCACTAAATGGCGATACCCTCCGTCGCTAAAGCGTAAGTGGGGTGCATTGGTCGTTCATAGAGACAGAGCACGCGTTGCGTGATTAATTGAGAGCTTTCGCTAAATCCTCAATCAAATCCTGTGTATCTTCAAGCCCTACACTCAACCTCACAAGCCCACCAGGGATACCTGCTTCGATGAGTTCTTTATCTGAGAGCTGTTGGTGTGTCGTACTTGCAGGGTGGGTAATGATAGACTTAGAGTCCCCTATGTTTACTACCACAGAGAAAATCTCAGTGGCATCTGCCATCACCTGTGCTTCTTCTTTACTTTCTACCTCAAAAGAAAGTAAGCCACTTGCCATCCCTTCTTTAAAGTATTTCTGTGCTAGGTCATGTTGTGCACTAGAGTTCAACCCTGGGTAATTGACTTTTTTTACTTTTGGATGTCCTTCTAAAAATTCTGCGATAGCCAGTGCCGAGTTGGAGTGTTGTTTCATACGAAGTGGTAAAGTCTCAAGCCCCTGTATATGCAACCATGAGTTAAACGGACTTGGTGCCCCACCAAGGTCACGCAAGAGTGCCAAACGTACTCTAAGCGTAAAGAGTGGCAGTGGTAAATCACTATAGACAAGCCCATGGTAACTCTCATCTGGCGTGTTAAAGTGTTCATAACGAGGATTACCCTTGATTTTCTCTACCAAGTTCTCACGCTCCACGATGATACCTCCAAGTGCAAGCCCCTGTCCTGTGGTGTATTTACTTGTACTATGCACAGTCAAATCAACGCCATGGCTTAATGGTTTACAAAGTACCGGTGTTGCTACGGTGTTGTCCACACAGGTAATGACATTATGTTTCTCTGCTATGACTACAATCGCACCGATGTCTGCCACATCAATACTTGGATTGGTAATACTTTCAAAAATAATGATTTTTGTCTTCTTATCTATCAAAGTTTCCAATTCACTAGGCTTATTTACATCAAAGTAACGCGTCTCAATACCAAAACGTTTAATAGTATGCCCTGTAAGCGTAGTCGTCCCGCCATACACTTGTTTTGCCACAATGATGTTGTCTCCAGCTTCAGCTACATTAGCAATGGCATAGAAAATAGCCGCCATTCCAGATGCAGTCCCTATAGCAGCCACCCCACCCTCAAGTGCAGCAAAACGCTTCTCAAAGACATCAGTCGTCGGGTTCATCAGACGTGTATAGATATTCCCCAGCTCTTTAAGTGCAAACAAGTTCGCCGCATGTTCTGTGTCTCTAAA
>CAZQOC010000093.1:0-6451 GCA_964594745.1 uncultured Sulfurovum sp. | reverse complement strand
TTCCGCAGGGCTTTTCTTTGTGGCATTTTCTTCAGTAGCAGGGATGATAAGTAGATTAAGTACAGGAACCATTGACTTTCACAATGGATTGGTGGTTGCCATAGCTTCGCTTGTGGGTGTTACATTGGGTATTTGGCTCAAAGATCATGTAACCTCTAAAAATCATAAGACAGCACTTTTATTTCTTTACCTATTTGCAATCGTTATGCTTGTAAAGAAAATATGGTTCGCATAAATAATAAAATATAATTGGGATAAAACATGGCAAAACATAAAGATATGATACACGTATACGGTGCAAAAGAGAATAACTTAAAAAATATAGATATAAGCATCCCCAAAAACAAGCTTGTGGTGGTGACCGGTATTTCTGGTTCTGGTAAATCAACTTTGGCTTTTTCTACACTCTATGCAGAGGGACAAAGACGATACATAGAGTCTCTTTCCTCTTATGCCAGACAGTTTTTAGGACGTGTGGGGAAACCGGATGTCGATAAAATAGAGGGGCTAACGCCTGCGATTGCGATAGATCAAAAAACCACTTCTAAAAACCCGCGTTCTACAGTGGGGACGATTACTGAAATTTATGATTATCTAAGACTGTTGTTCGCAAGAGTAGGAGAACAGCACTGTCATGAGTGTGGGAAGCCAATTTCTTCTATGTCTGCTTCAGATATTATTGAAGAGGTATTACGTATTCCTGAGGGGGCAAAGCTTGTCATCATGGCGCCTTTGGTGAAAGAGAAAAAAGGTACCTTCTCCGATATGTTGGAATCGCTTCGTCACAAAGGGTATGTGCGTGCCATGATAGACGGTGTGATGGTACGTTTGGATGATGAGATAGAGCTTTCCAAAACAAAAAAACATACCATTAAAGTAGTCATCGACCGTGTGGTTGTCAAAGAAGAGAGCCGTGACCGTATAGGGCAAGATGTAGAGAAGGCACTCAAAGAGTCGTATGGAGAACTTGAGATAGAAGTACTTAACCATGAAGAGATAGAGTTTGAACGTCAGCATATGCACTACTCTGAACACTTGGCATGTTTTGACTGTAAGCTTTCGTTTGAACCACTTGAACCTGTGAGTTTTTCATTTAACTCACCTAAGGGTGCCTGTCCTGCCTGTGATGGACTTGGTATTCGTTATGCGATAGACCTCAAAAAAGTGATAGACTCAGAACTAAGCATCGACAAGGGTGCGGTGAAGATTATGTATGGGTTTAACAAGAGCTATTATACGAAATTTCTCAATGCTTTTTGTGAACAAAATGATATTGATATTAAAGTCCCTTACGGAGAGCTTGAGGAGCATCAGCAAAAGGCGATACTCTATGGTAATGGGGGCACAGTAAACTTCACTTGGAAACGTCATAAACTTAATCGTGAATGGCCGGGTGTTGTGAAGTTTGCCCATGATATGTTCAAAGATGAGAAAGATCTCTCTGAGTATATGACAGAAAAAGTCTGTGACAAGTGTGATGGACATCGACTCAGACCACGCTCTTTGGCAGTAAAAATAGACGGCAAAAATATCGCGGATATCATCGATATGCCTATTGAAAAATCCTATGCGTTATTTGCCGATGAAAAGAGTTTTTCTCATCTGAGCGAACAACAAAAAATGATAGCAGAGTCTATTCTTAAAGAGCTGTATGAAAGACTCTATTTTCTCTATGATGTAGGACTAGGGTACATTACACTTAGTCGTGACGCACGTACTATCTCTGGTGGTGAAGCACAGCGTATACGTATCGCTTCACAGATAGGCTCGGGGCTTACAGGTGTGATGTATGTACTTGATGAGCCTAGCATCGGACTTCATGAACGAGATACAATGAAGCTTATTCGTACACTCAATTCATTGCGTGACAAAGGGAATTCTGTCATCGTGGTAGAACATGACAAAGAGACCATTGCAGCAGCAGACTACATTATAGATATTGGTCCTGGAGCGGGTGATTTTGGTGGAGAAGTGGTCTTTGCTGGTGATGCTAAAAAATTGGCTAAGGCAAAGACGCTGACGGCTGATTATATGTATGGTAAAAAAGAGATTGTCTATTCTCATGATAACCCTCAAAAAGAGTGGATAGAGATAAAAAATGTAACGCTCAATAACATTGAAAAACTTGATGCTAAAATACCTTTACGAAACTTTGTCTGTGTGACAGGTGTGAGTGGATCTGGTAAATCTTCACTGATACTCCAGACACTTCTACCCGTAGCCAGAGAATTACTGAACCGTGCAAAAAAAGTCAATAAAGTTGAAGGTGTAGAGATCACGGGACTTGATCAAGTCGACAAAGTAATTTATCTCGATCAAAGTCCTATTGGGCGTACGCCACGTTCTAACCCTGCTACCTATACCGGGATTATGGATGAGATACGTAAGCTTTTTGCACAGACCAAAGAGGCAGAACTACGAGGCTACAAAATAGGGCGTTTCTCTTTCAATGTCAAAGGCGGACGCTGTGAGAAGTGTCAGGGAGATGGACAAATCAAGATAGAGATGCACTTTTTACCTGATGTATTGGTAAGCTGTGATGCCTGTGATGGTACACGTTACAACGCGCAGACCAGAGAAGTACTCTATAAAGGAAAATCTATTGCCGATGTGCTGGCAATGTCAGTAGGGGAAGCGTTAGAATTTTTTAAAGCCATTCCGAACATTGCTATACGTTTAAAAACATTAACAGATGTAGGACTTGACTACATTACTTTAGGACAAAATGCTACCACACTCTCAGGTGGTGAGGCACAACGTATTAAGCTCAGTAAAGAGCTTAGCCGTAAAGATACAGGTAAAACCCTCTATATCCTCGATGAACCTACGACAGGACTACATTTTGCAGATGTAGATAGACTCACAGGGGTACTGCATCATTTGGTGGAGCTGGGTAACTCAGTAGTAGTGATAGAGCATAATCTTGATATGGTGAAGAATGCAGACTATATTATAGATATGGGACCTGAGGGTGGAAATAAGGGTGGACTTATTATTGCGACTGGAAGTCCTGAGACGTTGGCTGAGACATATCAAGAGACTGGCTCATATACGGGTGAATATTTGGCGAAAGAGTTAGAACAAGTATAAATACATTTATGCGCATTTGGAAAATGGCTCATGGCCTTCTGAAGTTTTTCCTCGCGCCTCTTCTACTGTTGTTGATACTAAAAGAGATAGCAAGTTTCACTATATATAAAAGTATTAAACCCGCAAGTATTTCATAGCCAATAGCCCAGGTAAGGATAAAAGAAGAATCCTCATTGAGTGATAAAAAAAGTTCAGTTCGTCCCTCTCCTACATAAAAAAAGAGAAACATAAGTCCTGCAATATAAGGAAGTGTTACAAAATATATAAGTAGAAATAACTTTTCAAGACCAGCAGGGAAAAGGAGTGGTGTATCTTCAAAAGTGATTTGTTGTTGGGAAAATTTGTCACTTTCATTTTTTAATGGTTTTGCTTTTGGAGCATAGGTGACATGGGTATTCTCAAATTTATTTTTTTGCATTTGTTAGCTTCCCTAGAACTATTATCATAAGATAAGATATTATATTACTTTACTTCTTAATGTGTCATTTATACACGAACGTCTAACATAGTTTTGGTTAGAATAAAAGAAAAATTTTAGGCTTACCTTTTGAAAACTATTACGATTATTGATACCTTTGGCTTCTTCTTCCGTTCTTATTTTGCACTTCCACCTTTGCGTAATTCTGAAGGGTTTCCTACGGGACTTCTCACAGGCTTTGCCAATCTTGTTGACTCACTACACCGTGAGCACAGCACCGACTACTTGGTCTTTGCTTTGGATGCAAAAGGAAAGACATTTAGAAATGACATTTATCCGGAATATAAAGCTAACCGTGATGAAGCGCCAGATGACTTGAAAAAGCAACTGCCCGTTGCCATAGAGTGGATAGAACAGATGGGGTTTGCTAATTTGAGTAGAGAAGGGTATGAAGCAGATGATGTGATTGCTACAGTGACCAAGTTTGCAAAAGAAAAAGGCTTAAAAGTACGTATCGTTTCACACGATAAAGACCTTTATCAAATGATTGATGATGGCAGGGTAGTGATGTATGACTCTGTCAAACGTCAGGAAGTCGATGAAGAGGCATGTATCGCAAAATTTGGTGTAAAACCAGAAGATTTTATTAACTTCCAAGCGATTTTGGGAGACAGTTCAGACAATGTACCTGGAGTTAAAGGTATAGGAAAAGTGGGTGCGTCTAAACTGATTAATCAGTATCACACCCTTGAAGCCATTTATGATGACATAGAAAACTGTGGTACCCCACGTATACAAAAACTGCTGCTTGAGAGTAAAGAACAAGCCTTTTTGTCGCGTGATTTGGTAACGATGCGTACAGATGTTTTTGCAGATATGGATGTCGAAAGCTTTGTTTTTGAAGAGAAGAACTACCTCTCTTGTCTGCTTGAAGAGTTTGAACACTATGAGATGAAACAGGCGATTCGTAAAGCGCAGGTAGGCATGGAAGGGGTAGATTGTTCTCCTAAATATGTAGAACCTAAAAAGCCAACACTTACTTTTGAAGCGATTACCCTTGATACCAAAGAAAAACTTGACAGAGTCATCAACAGCATAGAGAAAGATGGCATTGTTGCGTTCGATACAGAAACCACTGGGCTAGATACAAAAGTAGCAAAAATGGTAGGTTTCTCATTTTGTACTAGTCGTGATAAAGCATACTATGTGCCCGTAGGTCATAACTATTTAGGCGTTGAAGAACAAGTAAGTTTGGCTGATGCTCTAGGTGCATTAGCCAAATTATTGACGTTTAATGTGGTGGGACAAAACCTCAAATTTGACCTTTCACTACTTTACAACCAATATGACTTTGAACCCATCATCCCTTATGCCGATACGATGATACTCGCATGGTTGAGTAACCCTGGAAGCAAGGTAGGGCTGGATACCCTTGCAAAACAGTATTTTAAGTATGAGATGAAACCTTTTAAAGAGATGGTGAAAAAAGGGGAAGACTTTTCTGCTGTTGCCATAGGTGATGCGACTTTCTATGCAGCAGAAGATGCATGGATGACTTTTTTGCTTTATGGTGCTATCAAGAAAAAGATGGAACTCTCTTCCTTGACACACTTACTTAAAGAAGCTAAAAATGTAGAGTATCCGTTTATGACAGTACTCATGCGTATGGAGCGTTTGGGTATCAAAATAGATCCAAGCAAGTTACAATCTTTGCAAAAGACCTTAAGTGATGATTTGGCTACTTTAACGCAAGAGATCTATGCACTGGCAGGCTCTGAGTTTAACATCAAATCTACGCAGCAGTTGGGTATCATACTTTTCCAGACTTTAGGACTTAAAGGTGGAAAGAAAACAAAGACAGGCTACAGTACCAATGAAGCAGTCCTGACATCACTCAAAGATGAACATGAGATTATCCCCAAGATACTTGAATACCGAGAATACCAAAAGATACTTTCCACCTATGTCACCCCATTGCTAAAATTGGCAAAAACGGATGAACACTCTCGCATCTATACAAGTTTTGGTCAGACAGGTACGGCTACGGGGCGCTTAAGTTCTCGTGATCCTAACCTGCAAAACATTCCTGTGCGGTCAAAACTAGGACGTTCTGTGCGTGAAGCCTTTGTCGCCAGAGATGGATATAAACTAGTCTCTATTGACTACTCTCAAATAGAGTTACGTCTACTCGCACATTTTTCACAAGATGCTGCGCTCTTAGAAGCTTTTAAAAATGGTGTAGATATACACCTGGCAACTTCTATGATTCTCTTTGGAGAAGAAGAGGCAAAAGAGAAAAGAAACTTTGCAAAGTCTGTAAACTTTGGATTACTGTATGGTATGGGTCCTAAAAAACTTTCAGAAGATTTAGGCATAAGCACTACAGAAGCCAAAGAGATTATCAAAAATTATTTTGATTCTTTCCCTACAGTGACACACTTCATAGAGAGTATACAGGAACGCATGAAAATAGACGGCTATGTGGAGACGATACTGGGCAGAAGACGTATATTTGACTACGAATCAGCCAATGGTATGCAAAAAGCAGCCTATGTACGTGAGTCAGTTAACACTGTCTTCCAAGGCTCTGCTGCAGATCTCATAAAGCTTTCCATGAATGAAATAGACTCCATGATACGAGAAGAAGAACTTGATGCTTTCATGCTCCTACAAATCCACGATGAACTCATCTTTGAGGTCAAAGAAGAGAAAGTAGAAGAGATAAGTAAACGATTTGTCTATGCGATGGAAAACATTTATGAGCTGAATGTACCGCTTGAATGTACGGTGAGTGTGGGAGACAGCTGGGGAGAGTTGAAGTAATGAATGAAGCGTATGTAAAACTCCCAAGAGGAACCTTTTTCATGGGAACAGATGATGAAAATGCAAGAGACAGAGAAAAACCACGTCATGCAGTGACGATAGACTATGATATAGCGATGG
>CAZQOC010000092.1:0-6468 GCA_964594745.1 uncultured Sulfurovum sp. | reverse complement strand
TTCAAAGTATGAGTTTTTACCCCACAATGATGGTTTTTTTCTTGGGTATAGGTTTACGTGTCATAGCATATTATAAAAGATGGTCGATTCCTCTTATATAAGAAATTCTGTTAAAAATTATTTACTATCCACTCTTTTATCATCAGTAGTTCCTCTTCAGTAATAGTATGCGCTTTAGGGTATGATTTAAATTCAATGTTAAATCCACCATTTTGTAATGTTTCTACCTGTGCTTTGGATGTAGCATAAGGTAGTACATCATCATAGGTACCATGGGTGCAGAGCCAATTTGCATCTTTCAGTGTTGGGTTCATCTCTTTAAGTAAGCGCTTGGCATCATATATGTAGCCAGATATAGCTAGGTATCCTGCTAATTTTTTCTTATATCTTGCACCAAACTCAAAGGTCAGTAAAGAGCCTTGTGAAAAACCAAAGAGAAAACTCTCTTCAGCGTTAAATTCTTTTTCAAAAAGTATGTCAAAAATCTCTGTAAGTATAGTAGTAGAATGTTGTATACCATCTAGTTGATGAGGTGGCAAGTCATACCAAGAACGTCCCCCAAAATAGTCATAGGGTGCATCTAGAAGTAAGTAGTTCATGTTGTCCAAATTTAAATAGGGTGGTAACCAAGTAAATCCTTGTGAAGAGTCACCTCGTCCATGTAGGATAATCATAAGTTTTTTTGAGGATATTTTAGATGGGATAAAGATGTTGTTTAGGGGTAAAGATTTCATAGTTTATTATACTATAATATGAAGATGCAATTTATGAAAATACCAAAAATAATACACATTATTTCAAACGCGCTACAAAGAAAAAATGCTAAAGCCATCATAGTAGGTGGCTGTGTACGTGATTACTTGTTACAAATGCCTATCAAAGATTATGATGTTGAAGTCTATGGGCTTGCTACATTAGATGAGTTGGCATCTATTTTAACGCAGTATGGCTCCGTAAACTTAGTGGGAAAAAGTTTTGGGGTATTGAAGTTCTCTTATGAGGGTGTGGAGTATGACTTTTCTTTTCCTCGTACAGAATCTAAAGTAGGTGATGGACATCGTGGTTTTGATGTTGAAGTTGATGGAAACTTAGACTTTAAGACCGCAGCCAGACGTAGAGACTTTACAGTAAATGCTTTAGGATATGATGTACAATCTGGGGAACTTTTAGACCCCTTTGATGGGATAAAAGATATCAAAGAGAAAAAGCTTCGTCATATAGATGATGCAACATTCGTAGAAGACCCATTACGGGTCTATAGAGCAGTACAGTTTTCTGCACGTTTTGGCTTTGAATTGGCAAATGAGACATTTTTACTTTGTAAACAGATGGTAAAAGAGGGGATGCTTGAAGAGTTAGCAAAAGAGCGAATCTACGAAGAGTGGAAAAAGTTACTTTTAAAGTCTTCTAAGCCCTCAACAGGGTTTGAACTTATGCGTACATTAGGTATTTTGGAGCGTTATTTTCCAGAGCTTCATGCACTGGTAGATGTACCGCAATCTCCTAAATGGCATCCCGAAGGAGATGTGTGGGTGCATACGATGATGACTCTTGATGCTATGCATCAAGAATTAAAAATTAAAAATGCGCCCGAACAAAGTGACAGGTGCCCTTGGGGTGAAAAATTAAAAATGAAAGATAAACAAAAACTGAAGTTTTTGTTTGCTATTTTATGTCACGATCTTGGTAAGGCGGTCTCTACTACGATAGATGTGAAGGGAAATATACGTTCTATTGGACATGAAATAACAGGGCTGGAACTTAGCAAATCGTTGATGTATAGACTCACCGATGAACATACTTTTATAGAGAGTCTTTTACCTCTTGTAGCACATCACCTGAAGCCTTCACAGTTTTACGCAAACGGTGCAAAATCAGCAGCCATACGCAGACTTGCTACGAAAGTCAATATAGAAGAGCTTGTACTTGTTGCCAAAGCAGACTTTTTAGGAAGAACGACAGAAGAAGCGTTGTATGGAGACTACAAAGCAGGAGACTGGTTACTCGAAAAAGCTTCTAAACTTAACGTCAAGACAAAGCCTTTGGAGTGTGTGGTGCAAGGAAGAGATTTGTTAGATTTGGGATTAGAACCATCCCCACTATTTAAATCTATTATAGATGAGGTGTATACGTTACAGTTGGCTGGTACAATAACATCTAAAGAAGAAGCATATGCATGGATAAAAAAGAAATATTTGAAATCTAGATAAAGAGAAGGACAACAAAATGCGGCATGAAAGTAATTTAATTCTTTAAAAAGGAGGTTGCCGCACATTGTGCAACTCGGCTGTCTTATCTTCCCCGTAAGACCCGTAGCTTTCTGTCCTATTCTCACGAATAGTTTAGCGGATGGATTATAAGTATTTTTTACTTAGAGTGAATTGAAAAAAGTCAAATACTTATTACATTATATAGAAATAAGTGTGACAAAAATCATCTTTAAATAAAGACTAATCTTGTAGCAATTTCATTTGCTTCTTCTTGATTGTGTGTGACATACACTAGGGTGATTCTTCTGATTTATTTATCAGAATTATTATATTTTAGTTGGTACTGTTTTTGGAGAGGCTTACAAAAGTGCTATGAAAAAATATTTTCGCAAAATACAAATGTGTTTGGATTTGAAGAAACAGAATCATCACTCCTGTGCATTATTTTTCATATCTACTTCTATGGTTTTTTTAGTCAAAAGTATCTGTTCTTGGAACCATTTTGTTTTTTCAATTTGAGGAAAGGACTCTTCCATAATATCAAGGGGTGTTGAATCCCACTCTTGTGTACTTTTAGGCATATTCCAGCCTAATTCACTGAGTACATAAGAAAAAATCTGATTAATTATTTTATAATGAGGTGTTTGTTGCTCTTTTTCTTCTGCAAGTAAAGTTTTCACAACTTGCTTTCGTAAATCTCTATTGTAGTTACTTTTTAGGGTTTCTATGATTTCTTGTTTTGTATGATTTGCCATTGAATGTCTCATTTTTAATTCTTGTTATGAAAATATTTTAGCATAGTATGTTAAAATCCACGTAAAAAGTAGGCAAATATGCAACAGTGTTATTGTAAGAGTGGATTAAAATTTTCAGAATGTTGTGAACCTATTTTACGAGTCTTAGAGGTTCCCCAAAGTGCATTGGCATTGATGCGTTCTCGTTATAGTGCCTATTGTCTTGGTGATGTTAATTATTTGCAGGCTACGACACATGATCATAGTTGGACAGATGAAGAGTTAAAGTTTATTCAAGACTGGGCAGACAATAGTGAGTGGCAACATTTAGACATCATTGATTCTTCTGAAATTATGGTAGAGTTCAAGGCATATTACATTTATGAAAAAAAGCAGCATCTTCACCATGAAAAATCTACATTTTTAAAAGTGAATGATATGTGGAAGTATGTGGATGGAGAAGTTTTTGAAGATAAAGTAGAATTTTTGCGCAACTCTCCATGTATCTGCGGAAGTGGACATAAATATAAGCGCTGTTGTTTTAAGAAGCTTGGATAAACATCAAAATCACTTTGTCTACAGCATTGCAATTCAGTAAACGTATTATGCGTTTGATTTGTAGTGTATGGTGCATGTTCACTCCTTCACTTTACTGTATACATAGTGTTGTTTCTCTCTTTAGAGTATAGCTTAAATGTCCTAATTTTGTAAAAAGAGCCAAGATAAGTATGTTTGTTAAAGTTCGTTAAGAAAGATGTAAAGTTTCGTTTAACTTCACCCTTCATAATACACCTATCGAAAGATACATTTAATTCTAAAGGAACAAAATATGAAAACATTAAAAACATTAACGATAGTAGCAGTTACAGGACTTGTAGGACTGACAGCAGTACATGCCTGTCCTCATGAGAGTGAAAGAACATGTAAAGGTGAAAAACATCATGATGGACACAAAAGAGGTCATATGAGAGCTATATTCGAACAACTTGATTTGACTTCAGCGCAAAAAGAGCAGATGAAAGCATTAAGTAAAGAGATGCATACTCAGATGAAGGAGAGAAGAGATAAAGGTAGAGGTATGGGGCATATGGTTGCGTTTGTATCTGCTAATGGCTTTGACAAACAAGGATTCATCAAGATGGCAACAACCCAAAGCCAAGAGAGAATAAAAATGCGTGCGGATATGTTTGAAAAAAGAATGAAAATTTTGACTCCTCAACAGCGTACAAAACTCATTACTTTGATGCAAGAGAAGAAAAACTAAGTATAATAACCGTATGACAAAAATACTTATGATAGAAGACGATGCTCAGTATGCATCGCTTCTAACAGACTACCTTAAACAGTACAACATCGAAGTACGCAACTATGAAGACCCCTTTTTAGGACTTAGTGCAGGTATAGAGAAGTATGACCTCCTCATACTTGACCTTACCTTGCCTGGCATAGATGGACTTGAAGTGTGCAAAGAGGTAGTGAGTAAGTATGATATCCCCATTATTATCTCTTCAGCACGTTCTGACCTTAGCGATAAAGTGATAGGACTGCAACTGGGTGCAGATGACTATCTTCCTAAACCTTATGACCCTCAGGAGATGTATGCACGTATTATATCGCTATTACGCCGTTATAAAAAAATCACCACACATGAAGAGCCCCATTATAATCTCATGCTAGATAAAGCAAAAGAGTCTGTTTTGCTCAATGGTGAAGTACTGGAATTAACGCCTGCAGAGTATGTCGTGATGAAGCTGCTCATAGAAAACAGAGGCTCTACAGTCTCCAAAGAGCAGATACTCTATGACTCTGAAGTATTTCAGTTTAGCTCTGATGGTTCACTGGCAGTTATACTGAACCGACTGAGAAAAAAATTGGGTAAAGAGGTAGAGTTAAAAACCATACGTGGCGTGGGTTACAGGTTACTTTCATGAGTCTATACAACAAAATACGTATTATCTTTGTGGTCTCTTTTTTGTTTGTGAGCGCATTTTTTGCTTCTACATTGTACATAGAAAAATCAAAACGCATTTTAAACACAGAAAAACGCTATGTACGTACAGCACTTTTTTTGCACAAATATTTTAGGCACTCTATGCATAGAGAGCATCGTGTAGACTTTAATGACGATACTATCAAACTCTATTTGAATGAGAGTGACTTTAAACAGGTTACAGATAATCATACCTATAGCATACTCAAACATGCAAAAGTTCTAAAGCGTCGAAAAGTTTTGCGTTCCAAAATGGAGATACTACGCGTTAAAAATACATTGTATCTCTCTTTGCAAGACCATCGTTTTCATATTTTACTAAAAGACAAGGAAAAACAGAAGGCTCCCTATGAACTCTTTTTAGGATATATGGGTTCTTTGCTCTTTTTACTTGGACTCTACTTTTGGCTCACGCGAAGTCTTCAACCACTCAAGACACTACACGCTAAGATAGAAAAAGTGGCAGAGGGTGATTTGTCGGTGTCGTTTAAGTGTGAGAAAGATGATGAAATCGCTCAGGTCTCTAACGCTTTTGATGATGCCTTGCGCAAATTAGAATCTCTCATAGACTCCAGACAGCTTTTTTTACGTGCCATTATGCACGAACTCAAAACACCCATAGGAAAAGGGAAAATACTCACAGCCTTTTTAGAAGAGGAAAAATTAAAAGAGGGGTATGATGAGGTATTTGTACGTTTGGAACTTTTGCTAGGTGAATTTGCAAAGATAGAGCAGATGCTCAGTGCCAACTATGAAGTAAAAATGGCAAATTATAATGCCCAAGATCTTGTAGAACAGGCACTTGAACTGATGATACTGGATGATGAGACTTTAGAAAAACAAGTCGTTGTGTTAGAAAAATCATCTCTTGTACTCTCTACTGATTTTTCTCTGTTCCCGTTAGCCCTTAAAAACCTCATAGACAATGCTATGAAGTATGGTACAGAACATAAAGTAGAGATAGTCATAGAGAATGATGGCATCTCTGTACTAAGTGCTGGTGTACAGTTTACCCAGGACATAGAGAGCTATTGTGAACCTTTTCATGCCAAAGGAAAAGGTCTAGGGCTAGGACTCTACATAGTACACAATAGTCTGGAAATGCTAAATTTAAAGCTTATCTATGGATATATAGAGGGTAAAAATAGTTTTAAAATTACTTTATAAACTCAACCACTTCATCAAATGACAGTCTTTGTTGTTCTGACTGTTCATTGAGTCTGTAACCAAACGGTACGACGACTGAGACTTGCCATTTTGTGGTGTCTAGTTCAAGAATTTCTTCAAGTTTTTCTTTTTCAAAGCCTTCTATAGGGCAGGAGTCTATGCCGATGTATGCCGCAGCTGTCATCATGTTGCCTAAAGCGATGTAGGTTTGTTTGGATGTCCAGTTGTAAATGTTTTCATCCGAGCTGAGTGTTTTTTGAAGGTGTTTCGCATAAATATCCATATAAGCATCAAGACTCTCTTGGGGCATTTCACGACGTTTAAAACGTTTTTCTACTTCACCACTTTCTACTTTGACGTTCTCTAT
>CAZQOC010000091.1:0-6472 GCA_964594745.1 uncultured Sulfurovum sp. | reverse complement strand
TATTCTTTTAAGTTTTTCTTTCATCTTAACAGTAGTCTAGCAACATCCCATCTTTTACCGCTTGCATACTCTCTTTACCTACCAAACGTTCTATAATTGCCAATCCAAAACAAAGTGCCGTACCTGGCCCTTGAGAGGTGAGTACATTACCGTCACTTACAACTTTCACATCATTTCTATACCCTGGATGTTCTATCTCATCTTTGGCTCCAGGGTAACAGGTATAGTCATTGCCTAGTACCCCTGCTTTTTTAAGTACAAAAGGTGCAGCACACATCGCGCCAATGACTTTTTTAGCTTTAAACTCTTTTACGAGTTCAATCACTCGCTTGTTCTCAGCGAGTGCATAGGTACCTCCCCATCCACCAGGGAGTACCATCATGTCGAAGTCATCGGAGATAACATTTTTTAAAGAAATGTCAGCTTGTACCCCAATGCCATTGGCTCCGACAACCACACGTCCATGATCTAGCTCATCTTCAATAAAGGCAATACGCACTTCAATACCTCCACGACGCATCGTATCTATAAGCCCTACCGCTTCAACTTCTTCAAAACCCTTTGCTAAAGGTATTAATACATTTGCCATCTTATCTCCTTATAATATATGTATGATAAAGGTATTATAGTATAAATTGGAGGGGAAAGTAAAAAAGAAGAAAAGGAAGAAAAGAACTTCTTCCTGTAAAAGTTAAATCGATATTTTGGCGTACATGCCTGGGAAGATATTTTTATCTCCTTTGTCAAAACGAATACGCATTTTAATTTTATGCGTCATAGGGTTGGCATCAGGGACAATAGCGTGTATCACCCCTGTTGTTTTATAATTAATAGAAGGAATGGTAACCGCAACTTTTTGTCCTTCATGTACCCTGGCAATAATACTTTCAGGAATAGAGACATCTATCTCTAAACTTGACATATCGACAAGTAAAATAGTGAGCATCCCTGGCATTACCATGTCACCTACTCTGATATTTCGTCTTACTACTACACCATCAGATGGGGCTTTCATTTTGATATAGTTGTAAGTACTGGCTAACTGCTTCGCCTTAATATTTGACTCTTTTACCATGATCTGCATAGAATGAAGCATCGTTTCTACATTGGCAGCTTCTGCATCCAAATCTGCCATATCCATAAAGTTTATTTTATTATCATTTCTATATTTATCACGAAGTCTGGCTTTTTTTGTATTTACTCTTTTGAGTTTATCGCGCCAAAAGTCAACCATTACTTTAGATTGTTCCAACATCAAATCTGCTTGCATTTTCATCATATCAAATTCTGCAGATTCCATCTCATATAAATCATCTTCGCGCTTTACTTTGTCACCTATTTTAACAAATACCTTTTTCACGTAGCCCATAAACCTAGATCCAATCATCTGCTGACCATCAGAAATGACTGTTCCCGTAAGTAAAATGGTGTCTGAGGAGTGCTGTTTCGTACTTAAGTTAATTTCATTGGCATAAATCAACGTACTGAATAATAATGCAACAAGTATGTTTTTTTTCATTCTTTTTTTACCACTTTCTTAAACTCGTATGACATTTCATACACTCTTCTGCCACTCTATTGTACACATGCAACGCGTATTTTGCATCTCCAGATTTAAAATGTTCTACAATATCTTCTGCATATTTCTGTATTCTTCTTTGTGTTCTTCCTGTCATGGCACTGTTATCGTTCATCCATTTTTCATACACGTCTTTCGTGTTTTTTTCTTCTTTTGTTGGACCTACATGAATAATCGTTTTACTTAAATCTGTTGCACCTGCTGTTACAATATCAAGATTATTATAAAAAAATCCAGATTGTATATCCTGCATTGCCTGTGCCATTTTTTGCATATCTAAAATTCTATCTGCCTGAGTGTAACCATCAGCTGACCCCAATGTTACTAACGCCATACAAGCGATTAATACTTTTTTCATTTTATACACCTTCTTTTTATTATAATCATATACAAAATAAATCATAATAGACTAAAAATTGCAATTAATTTTATTCTTAATAAAAGAATTGTATCAAATTAACGCTAAGATTATTCAATATAAGTTATTAATTTATAGTAACATATTAAAAATTTATATTCAAACATAACTATCAAGTTATTATTAAAAATAAGAGGGCTACAATTGAGAATACAATAAAAAAAGGAAAAAAAATGAAAAAAATAATTACATCTTCTGTAGCCGTAGCTGCATTACTTACAAGTGTTCAAGCAGACTTTAGCTTTTCTGAAATGTTTAAAGATATGAAAGATGCTGCTGTAACATTTTCATCAGATGCAAAAGATACAGTCTCTTCTATGAAAGACGGTGTTGTTGAAGTTTCCAAAAGTGCAGAAAGAACAACTACGAACGTAAGTGGGGATGCAAAAGATTCTCTAGTGAAAGCTTCTGATGATATGAAAACAATGGAAGTCAATACAACAGCTGATGTAAAAACAGCTACTACAGACGTCTCTGCTGATACAAAAGATGCACTTAAGAGTACTACAACTGACTTAAAAGATTCTGCAGTAGTTGCAAGTACAGAGATGAAAGATTCTGCTGTCACAGTTTCTTCAGATACAAAAGATACTGCCAAAACCCTCTCTAATGATGCAACCACTTCAGTTAAAACTGTTTCAGATAATGCAAATTCAACTGCCTCAACAGTTTCTAATGATGCTACAACTTCCGTAAAAACAGTCACAGAAAATACCAATGATGCAGTCAATACTGTTAGTAACGACTAAGCACTCTCACTTTTAAGAAAAAGGAACTTTCCTTTTTCTTATATTTTTTATAGTATATGATTAATATCATATTATAAAAAATACATCTCTCTATTTATTTATAATTAATATAAATTAATATTATTTAACTATAAGTACTGTTTAAGTCAATTTTATTTATAATTCATGTTACATAATATCTTTTCATAGGATATTTGTATTCTATAACCTAAGTTAAAATACTTAGAGTTATAATATAGATAATACTATTATTTTGATATTAAAATAAAAAAGGAACCACGATGAAAAAATTGATTACTACAAGTGTAGCTGTAGCTGCCCTACTTACAAGTGTACAAGCTGACTTTAGCTTTGGAGATATGTTTAAAGATATGAAAGAAGCTGCTATTAGTATGAGTCATGATGCTAAAGATTCTGTAACATCTATGAAAGATGGTGTAGTAGAGAGTACAAAATCTGCAGAGAGAACAGTAACAAATGTAAGTGCTGATGCCAAAGATTCAACGGTAAAAGTATCTGATGATCTAAAAACTGCTGAAGTTTCTACTTCTAAAGATACTAGAGATTCTGCTACTTCTATTTCAACTGATACAAAAGAGTCTATCACTAATACAACAAAAGATCTAAAAGATTCTGCAACTATCGCTTCTAAAGATATAAAAGACTCTGCTGTTTCTGTATCTAAAGATGTGAATGACGCTGCAAAAACTGTATCTAACGATACAACTACTTCAGTAAAAACAGTATCTGACAATGCAAGCACAACTGCAACGACTGTATCAAATGACACTACATCTTCAGTTAAAAATGTAACAGAAAATGTAAATGACTCTGTAAAAACCATCTCTTCTGATGATTATGCAGAATACATGAGACTTAAAAATAACGCTGCTAAATAATTTATTTACACGTATTACTCTCAAAACGACTAGTATTTTACTAGTCGTCTTTTCTTTTCCAAATAATCTAACATCTTTATAAATGTATTTTATAAATAAAAAGTTACCATTACCTTTGGTAGCTTTTTATCCCTCTTCACAAAAATTCATAACCTCATTTTATTATATCTATCAAGTTTATGCTAAACTATTGATTACTATATTAAAGGATACTTGTGACACACTTCATCAAAAAGACACTCATAACGTTCGGTATACTCTCAGTAATTCTCATGGCGAATGAAGCCTCAACAACGACAGAAACAAAAAATAATGTACATAACCTCGCTATTTACCATACAGTCACAGGTGATGTGCAAGATACATATAATGCGATGGTTGAAAAGAAACTTAAAAGTATAGGATTCAATTTAACAGATGCACATAAAAGGGTAAATGATCAATATGAAGCAAAATGGGGTTCAACGATACTTGATGTACTTAGCTTCATGCCAATCGTACGAGATAGAACGGTTATCCCTTTACTCAATATTGATCCACGCATCGCAGGTTTTGCGCCATTTAACCTTGTAATCCATAAAAAGCTTGATGAAAATGTAAGTTATGTGGGACACTTAGTGCCAAAGGTCATGTTAGATATTTTAGGTATTGACAATCCAGAAGTGAGAAAGAAGTTTTCTGCACCGTTTAAAGCACTTGACGCTACTATTGCACAAGAACTAGGTGGGGATGTAAGAACTATCCCCTATCAGGCACTTCCTAAAAAAACTATGATTAATTATGAATATGAGTTTGATACACCAGAAGACATGGATGATTTTATAGATGAATTTCAAAATACTTTTGAACTTGCTTTCATTAATAAAGGTTATCTCATTGCAGGCTACCATAGCTTTATGGATGCTACACCAGATGCCGAAGAAATACTGTCAGAGTATGATGCATTTTGGACTTATTCTCTCTGTCATTTAGAGTTCTCCTATAATATGTTTGACACTGAAGGAGCGAGACCAGAAGCTGGTCTCTTTGCTCCATGTACGATGTATATGTACATTAGAAAAGGCAGCAATAAACTTGTTGTCGGTATGTTCAGACTACACAACTGGTCTGCAACACTCAACATTAAAAGTCAAAAAAGACTTGATTTGATTAATAAACTAGATACTGAAATCCCATCTATACTTGAAGGTCTAGGGATGAAGTCCGTACCAAATGTAAATCCACTGCTTGAAAACAAAACTTCTTCAACGCCTAGTACGAAAAAACAAAATGTTGTATCCACAGAGAAAGTAGTTGCACCTATTGCAGCAACTGCGTCAGTAAACAAAGAGAAAAAAGAAACAGTACAGGTATCCAAACCTCAAGTTGCAACAGAAAATGCGAAGATAGAAAAAATTAAAGTTGGTAATGAAACAGTTACCATAGCAATTCCAAAAGTGCCAAAAGCAATAAAATGTAACTCTACCGCCTATAATGCAGGAAACGATAGAAGTATTAAATTTTCAAAACGTGTACCACCGAACTACAAACCGCATAGTTTTGATAGAGCCCAAAAAGCTAAGACATCTACACATACAAGAATAGGCGAGGTCAACAATGGAAAAGTTTCTGCTTATCTTCGTGGCAAATTTATGACCGTGGATGCAGCAAAAGAGAAACTTAAAGCGGCTGGTTTTGAAATTATCACCACTGCGCCCGTCAATAAAAAGGGGGACTTGATTTCTATTGTCTTTACAGATAAATCACTTGTCACTATGGCAAGTAAAGCAAATAGAGGATTCATAGCATCATTACGTCTTCTTGTGGATACTCAAGAAAAAACTATAAGTATTACCAACCCTCTTTATATGGCTAAAGGATTCTTGCAAAATGATTTTGATGAGACAAATGCCAACAAAATACTCGTAAGACTACTCACACACTTTACTGACTTAAACAACTCAAAAGACTCATTAAAGTTTCAACTCCTTCCAAAATACCAATTTATGAAGGGTATGCCTCATTTCCAAGATATGGTAGAAGTTGCATCTGGCAAAAATCTTTTAGAGAAAATTAAAAATAATGATAAAGTTGTCTTTAGCCAAACACTTGACAATGGTGCAACACTCATAGGCATAAAACTAAGTAAAAGAACCCGTAAATTCACTAAAAGAATAGGAAGAAACAATGCAGCGATGCTTCCATACCCTATCCTCATAGAAAATGGTAAAGCAAAAATACTTGACCCTAAATACTATATTTCATTCATGTACCCACTACTCACTATGTCTGAGTTTATGACTATTGCTACAGTACCTGATGCAATGGTTAAAGATTGTGAGAAAGTATTTAAATAAGAGTGATTTTGTAGGTGCGTTTAAAGCGCACCTTTTTAGAATGTCGAGCATTGCAATAAAAAAGCCTACTTAGCCTTTTCTAAGTACTTTCCTTCTACTGTATCTACAACAATTTTTTGCCCTTCCAAGATAAAGAAAGGTACTTGCACTACCGCACCAGAATCAAGTGTTGCAGGCTTTTTACCACCCTGTGAGTCACCCTTAAAGTTAGGTGGTGTTTCTACTACAGTGAGTGTAATAGTCTGCGGAATTTCAACAGAAATAGCTTTGCCGTTATGAAATAATACATCAGCTTCCATACCATCAATCATAAAGTCAAATGTCTCTTTCCCTACTTGTTCATGTGTAAGTCCTATTTGGTCATATGTTGCAGTATCCATAAACTGCAGAAATTCTCCATCATCATAAAGATATTGCATTGTTTTTTCTTCGAGTTCTGGGACTTCAAACTTATCTCCAGCATGTACTGTTTTTTCTATCACTTTGCCTGT
>CAZQOC010000090.1:0-6566 GCA_964594745.1 uncultured Sulfurovum sp. | reverse complement strand
ACCTATAAGGCGCGGTTTCTAATTTAGCCTTAACACTTGGCACCTTTTGCGGGACATCCGCAATCATAATCCAATACTTTTACATTGGACTCCATACTGATGTCTACAACTTTTTTCTTGCGAATGTAATCACTGACCACTTCATAGACAGGACGTATCTTTTTTTCATCCAGGTTTTCACCTGCATTTTGCAGGTTTCCGCCCCAAGAAGAAACTTTATACGTTTTTTTCAGATCAATGGGCTTGCCCCCGATCATAAACTCTGAAATACGTTTTCCAGATGGAGCTGCAACCTTAATACTATAGCTGGCACCCGTCAAACGACTCATATCACCACCCTGTTGAAGCAGTGGGTTTTCATTGAAGACATTATCTGCTATATCTTCCATAAGGTTAGCGATCACTGAACCTTTGAGATCAAAAGTATACACTTCAGGATAGGTAATGGCCGTCATTTCATAGACGTTATCTTTGAGGATATCATCACCGGGGATGAGCGTTGTTCCCCATCTGTATCCCGGAGTAAAGACAATATCGCTACCCATTTCAGCTTGGATCGCTTCACCTATAAGTGCATCAAAGGTAGAGTAGAAAGTATCTCTTTTATAAAGAAGTCCTTTGGTTGTACCCAATACCTCATTCAGCTCTTTATCGAAGGGTTTGTAGGCTTTAGCTATCAGATCTTCGCCTGCTTTATCTGCAGGGATAAGATTTGAAGCTACAGGCATAAGCTTGAAGTTATATCCTGCAACCTTTTTATCTTTGATGTCTATATCCAGTCGACCAACATATTTGCCATGACTTCCTGCGATGAGGATCACTGTATCATTCACGATGATCGGCTTAGGACTGGGGTCGTGTGTATGTCCACTCAAAATAAAGTCAACACCTTTAATTTTTTTGGCCAATTCCTGGTCTACAGAGAAACCATCATGACTCAACACAACCACACAGTCCACTTTTTTCTCATTGCGAAGTTCATCAATGAACTCCTGAAGAGACTCGTGTCTCAGCGCAAAACTCCAGCCTTCGGTAAACCTCTTGGGGTTGGCCGTAGAAGTGAACGGAAAAGATTGGCCTATGATACCGATCTTTGCCCCACCTACCTCTTTAATCGTATATGGAGGAAAGATCAACTCTTCAAAGTCGTCGGAGAATGGGTCGTTATCAATCACGTTTTGGGAAATAAATTCGCCTTTTAGCTTATCTATAAGTTCCATCACGCGTTCTTTGCCATAGGTAAATTCCCAGTGTCCCACCATAACATCAACACCCAAATAGTTTTGGGCATCTACGATAGCTTCACCTTCTGTTTTGAGTGCTACAGCTGTACCTTGCCACGTGTCACCACTATCCAAAAGAAGTACGTTTTCTTTACCTCTCTCTTTTTTGACTTGATCAATAATGGGTTTCATATGGGCAATACCACCCATCATACCGAACTTTTTCGCCAACGCTTCAAAATTATTGTATGTATCGAAATACTGATCCAAAGATCCTGACTCTACGCCATAATAACTCTCAAAACTGTCTCCGCAGATAAATCCTGGTGTCCCAACCAGGTTCTTCGCTGAAATAAGCGTAGACGGCTCTCTCCAGTATAAAGGTTTAAGATGCGCATGAAGGTCACAAATATGCAAGATAGTTGCTTTTCCTTTGGGTTCAAAATCTACAATATCAGAAAAGCTGAGCTTTTTAATACGCTCTTTCCCTGCTTCGCCTGCAAAAAGATTTGTCCCTCCAGTCACACCCAGCAAGCCTAGTGCTGCTGCGATCTGAAGGAAGTCTCGTCTGTTAATATCCATCTTATCCCCTTATCTTTTTAAGCCAGGTATTGTTATAGGCTTTTTCTTCTCTTGTGCCAATGTAGAAACATACACTTCAAGACCAACCATCTCTTTGGAGCCAATAGGGATCACCTTCAGTAATGCGTTTTTCATGCATCCTTGAAATCTTCTTTGCAGTGTCCTCAGACTTGATTTGGTCATACGGTATGCTGGCCAAGTTGCGCCTGCACCGGCTTCTCCAAGATCAGGCAGCGGTTGTGTTCTAAGCACCTGTCCAACAATATCTTTACTGTGGCAACTCAAACAAGACAGACCTCTTCCGCCTCTGGCAGTCTCAAATGTCTTTTTACCAAGATCATACGATGCCTTGATCTGTTCATTTGCATTAATGTCAATGGTAAATTGTTCATCATTGGCCAACGATTTGACATATGCCAGCATAGAGAACATTTTTTTGTCTTTCAGCTTTGTCTTCTCTTTACCCTGCTCAACCTGCATTGCCTGAAGCACTTGATCTATGCCGACGACGTTACCAAGTTTTTTGATGTATCTTGGAAAACCGGCGATATACTTAGGCAACTCTTTTTCGCTCACACCTAAAAATTTCGCCAAGGCTTCTTCTCCGCCCAGATTCTCTTCCAGCAACTCTCCGCCCTCTTCAACATAGATGTCTGCAGGGTTGTTCTCCAGCATCTCTTTGTACATTGCTCTGTCAGCATCACTCATAGCGAACTGCTCGCCAGCTGTTGCCAGGCTAACCAAAAGAGCAATTGGAAGTATGACTCTTTTCATGATTAGTCCTTTGGCTTAAGTTTTTTACTCTTGGAGTTTTTCTCACCTGTATTATCTGTATAGTCAACTGTGATCTTCCCTTTCCCAGGTACTTTGAAGTTTACTGAGAAATAAGGGTTTGTAGAGACTGTCTCCCAAACTTTCATCGTGGTGAAAGGTTTTCCGTCAAAACTAAAGGTGATATTGTCAATATAGTGCGCCGGCTTGATCTGACCTGTTTTTTTATCTTTGCTCAAACCCGTATCCATAGGGTGAATAACGATAAAATCTACTTTAACGATATCTCCTGTTTTAAACTTTTTAGGTTTGATCTTTATCATTGATTTTCGTGCTTCTGCTTCTGCCATTTTTTATCCTTTATATCATTATTTATTTTACGTGCTTACTGGAGTCGGGTGAACAGTATCAACCACATCCACCGATGGTTACTTTGACACTTTTTCCTGCTTTGATGAATGTACCGTCACTCAATTCAACCAAAGCTACGACTTCTTGCGTGCCGCCAAGTTTGACTCTTGTTGCGAAGTAACCTTTACCGTTGGCAGGTGTCAACATGACATCCACACATCTTGTGTTGCCGTTTTTTGTATTGGGTACGTGGATCGCTTTTACGTAGTTCGCTTCTTCCATCGGATGATCTACTTCAACTTTCACAGGGACAACTGCACCATTTTCTGCGATCTCAGGTACAGTCAGTTTGATTTTCTCACTATCCTTAACCTCTTTACCACTTGTAATCGCTTTGACTGCTGCTTCAAATGCAAGATCGTTTGGACCTTTCTTTTTTGCTTTTGCTTCCTCTTTTGCCATTAGAGCTACTGGTGTTACAGCTACCGCCGATACCGCCATCATACTTTTGATAAAACTTCTTCTTTTCATTCTCTATTTCCTTTTTACTTTTTACTTTTGTCAGAAACAACATAGGATGCCAAGTCACAAATCTCTTGCTCTGTGAAGAGTTTTGTTGTAAGGTTCACGGTCATATGTGTCTTGGGATTGTCTATACGAGGATCAGCGATCTTCTGAAAAACAAATGCATTGTCTCGAACTTTGGAGTCAATAAACGTTTTTTTGTAGTTTGTAAGATCGGGGCCAATATTCCCTCCGCCTTTTGCACCTTCGATGTTATGACATGCCACACAGTTGCCATACTGTTTCGCTTTCTTCTTTACTTTGCCGTCTTTGCCTTTTTTTTCAACAAATTTTACAAGACCTTCAGGCGGTGTCCCCTTGGCTTTTTTACCATTTAAGTTATGGAAAATAAATTCTCCCCTTGCAATTGATGCCGCATCATCTTTCACACACCCTTTAGGCATTGTAAACTTTGTTGGTTTTGCGAGTAGATCTTTCTCGATCATCTTACTTGCATCCGGCATATCATATGCTTTTGTCAAATCGGCAGCATTGACCAATTAAGTTGTCGTAACAAACATCGTGGCAAAGGCTAAAAGTTGGATGTTTCTCTGCATTCGCACTCCTTTAATATAATTTCAAGAAGAATCATAGCCAAGAAGTGTAAAAGAAGTGTAAAATTTTAATGTTGCAGTATAAAAAAATTATTGCCTGGGAAAAGTATAGGTAAAAGTTGTTCCTTCACCCAATACAGAAGAGACATCTACAGCGATATGTTCCTCCTCAGTAATCTGTTTGACGATATTGAGGCCGATACCAAAACCACCCTTGGCTTCATCCTCTCTATGATACCGAGAAAAAATTTTATCAGTATTTTTTATACCTACGCCTTGATCTTCAACAAAAAATACAATTTCACCATCAACATATTTCAAGATAATATTGATTGTGGTATTGTCAGTGCTGTATTTGATTGCATTTGAGATCGTGTTGTCTACAATACGTTGTAATTTTGTTTTACTGCAAAAATAGAACACTTCTAACGCTATAGAGGTATTTAACGTAATATTTTTCAGATTGGCAACTTCTTGAAAGTAGTCTGTTCTATTTTGGATAAAATCACTCATATCGATACGTTTTTTCTTATGTTCAACACGTCCCTGCTTGATCAGATAATCCATGTCATTGTAAATGGTCGCCAGCGTTTTTGAGGCTGACTTGATGCGCCAGATATATTTGTTTTCTCCATATTTATTGGCAAAAAGATCAGCATTGAGATTAATAATGCTTAGGGGGGTATTGATCTCATGCATGGAGTCTTTGATGAATGTGTCAAGTTGATTGTTTAAATGCTCAAAAGGTACTGAAAAATTTTTCAACAATAAGAGAGAGAATACAAAAAGTGTAACAACAATGGCACTCATGACAGAAAATGCAAAAAAATAAATAGTACTCGCAGTATGTTTTGTCATAACCAACAGTTGCTTTGCTCCAAAATAATATCCGTCAGGCAATGAATAAATATAATAATAGTACTCCCCCTGCTTGTGAAAACCTTCTGCATAACTGTCTGGCTCAACGTCAAGATCTGTATAGATTTTCTTTTGGGTATTTGTATAAAGTGCTGCCCTATACTCTTTGTATCTTGGAAAATGGTACACTTTGTCACTGTTTTTGTAATGCTGCATCGAGACAATGATCTTTTGTGCCTGAGATTCAAGGTCGAGTTTAACCTTTGATTCATCTATCTGCAACAGGATCGCAATATAGGTAAACAAAGGCACCATAAGCAAAACAGCAAGAATGGCAGTATAGATCACTGCATACTTACGGGAAAATTTTCTCGAATCAAGAATCAATAGTGTACCCTACGCCACGTATATTTTTTATGAAGTCTTTTCGGAGTTTTTTTCTTAAAGTGCCAACCTGAACACGAATATTGGTAGGATCTATCCATTCACCCCAGACTGCTTCCCAAAACATTTCATAGCTTACTACATTTCCCCGCCGTTTAATAAGAAGTTCCAATATTTTTGCTTCAGTTTTGGCAAGCTGGATGCTCTCTTCTGCGATATAAAGTTTCATGTTTTCAACATTATAGGTATAGCCGTAAGGCAAGTCAATCTTTTCTTTTGCAGAGGAAAAACAGTGCACTTTAATGACTTGTTCAACGCGCAATTTGAGTTCTGCAAGGTCGAAAGGCTTACGAATATAGTCACAGGCACCACACTTGTACCCTCGAGTAAGATCATCTATATCTGTCAATGAAGTAATAAAAATAGCCGGTGTGGTAATGCCTTCCTCTCTCACAGTTTTCAATATTTCAAATCCATTTTTTTCGCCCAGAACCTTCACATCAAGCAACAAAAGATCATAGATCTTATCATATACAGCGTCATAGGCGTCTTCAGAACAAGAGAAACAATCTACATCATAGCCACTCTCTTCCAAAAATTCCCGCATACTGAGTGCAAGCATGGATTCGTCTTCCAAAATAAGAATTTTCACTTCACAACTCCGATCTTTTTTTCATTGTGTTTGTTTTGAAGGATGATATCTATCAACTCCTCTTTACTATACTTTCTGAGTATCTCTTTGGCTTCCGTCTCCAGCGCGGCTTTATCCTCTTTTTTCAGTTTGGGAAGCAGGGCAATGAGGTCTTTGTCATAACCGCTTTTAAAGCTGCCATAAGGCTGTTTCCAATTTGTCACAACCTGCTCTATGTCTTCATCTGAAAATTGTGTAAAAAATGACCTTTCATGGTTGTTCTTTTCATATTCCTCCAAAGCTTTTCTGGAAAGTGTAAGCAGATACTCCCCTATCTTTTTATTTTCACCATTATACATCGGTTCAAGAATATAGAGTCTACTCTTTTTGTAGAGATAACTATTCTCTTTGAGTTTTTTCCAATCTAATGCTGAGACCTTTTGCATCAAAGATTCATTATAGATTTGATTGGCTACAACATGGTCATGCAAAAAAGGGAAATCTTTCATTAACTCCGCCTGTTCCAAATATTTTTCATCCATAAGAACGAATAGATCTATCCCTTTTCTGCTCAGTTTTTTAGTAAATTCATCTACAAATTTAATGACTTCAAGATACCCAAGCAGTTTTTTGCCACTATAGATAGGA
>CAZQOC010000089.1:0-6601 GCA_964594745.1 uncultured Sulfurovum sp. | reverse complement strand
CTGTAGCACCTATTCCTGATAGTGATATGTCTCATATCACTATTGCAACCAATGGATCAACGAAACTTATGGAGCAGATTACAAAACAGTTACATAAACTTATTCCTGTCTATAAAGTCATAGAGCATGAAGAGATGGTTGAAAAAGAGATGGTTTTGGCAAAATTTCCTATTGCTGAAAACCTTGCAGATATTTCTGTACTTTCTGCTGCTTATAACGGCGGTGTCGTGAATGTAGGTACAGAGATGATTATCGTGATGGTAGCAGATGAACCAAAACGTATTAAACATTTTATTGAAGCAGCACAGCGTTATAACCCTTGTGAGGTTGTACGTGGTGGTGTGGTGGCAATAGAGCGATAAATTATTTTTGCGTAGGGTGTGGTGCCCAACGGAAATGCCCTTGGGGTATGCCACCACACCTTAAAATAGAATAATGCAATAAAATTTTTCTTCAGACAAATATAAAGGTGTGGTGGCAACCACACCCTATATATAAGGATTTTCATGACTTATACACTCTCCGAAATCACAAAAAAACTCAACATAGACTTTCATGGTAATGACATCAAAATAGATGGTATCCATACACTTAGTGAAGCGACATCCTCACAACTTAGTTTTTTTACCGATGCCAAATATGCTTCACAACTTCCCCATACGAAAGCTGCCGCAGTGTTTATTGATGAAAAACATGCAGATTTACTGCCTGCGACTACGATAGCACTGGTAACAGATGAAGCCTATTTAAAATTAGCCTATGCCTCTAAATTTTTTGCACATAAAATCATAACAAAAGGTAGTCATCCAGATCTTGGTGAAGATTGTGATATTGATAAACGTGTACGCTTTGGAAACAACGTCACTGTGGGTGATAATGTGACGATTATGGCGGGCTGCTATGTGGGGGATAATGTGGTGATAGGAAGCAACACCTTGCTTTACCCAAATGTGACACTCTATCATGGGACACATATCGGACAAAACTGTATTGTCCATGCTGGTACCGTTGTGGGGTGTGACGGCTATGGATTTGCACACACGAAGCAGGGTGAGCATGTGAAGATTTACCAAAATGGAAATGTCATCGTCGAAGATGATGTTGAGATAGGTGCTAACTGTACGATAGACAGAGCGGTATTTGGTACAACCTTTATTCGTAAAGGTACAAAGCTTGATAACCTAATACAGGTGGCACATAATTGTGACTTGGGAGAACATACCTTACTTGCAGCACAAGTTGGGCTTGCTGGTTCGACAACACTTGGCAGAAATGTGGTCATGGGTGGGCAAAGTGCCACGGCAGGACACTTGGAAGTAGGGGCATTTACAACCATTGCCGGAAAAGGTGGTGTAACCAAATCACTTGAAGGCGGAAAGATGTATGCAGGTTTCCCTGCCATTGAGATAAAGCTTTGGCGTAAAATGCAGGCATCACTAATGCGTTTGGTTAAAAACCGTTAATCTTTTGTGCTATAATAATTTCTACTAAAAATTTAAGGAGTTATTATGAGTGGAACCGTGACAAATATCGATGAAATGACACTTAGTGGTACAAAAGATGGAAAAATTACTATTACAACAGTGGCAGAGCCTTATGGCCCCAAATCTGAGTCTGTAGCAAGTATTGGTATCTCATTGCAGGCTGGAGCAACAGAGCCAGACTGGAAAGTACATATCCCTAAAGCAAATATTGATGCCGTGATAGAGGCATTACAAAAGGCAAAAAAGAGTTTATAAACTCTCTTTACTCATCTAGTTTCATGACCTTATATTGAGCTAAAGCTCTTTCCATAAGATGCGAATCGGGAATCTTTCTTCCTGCAATATAACCAATAATATCACCATTGTCATCTAATTTGGGTTTAATCCATACGACAACAAGATAGTATTTACCTTCACTGGTCATATTTTTTACAAATCCTTCCCAATAATTTCCTTTTTTTATGGTTTCCCACATACCTTCAAATGCTTTTTTAGGCATATCGGGGTGTCTGTTGATGTTATGTGGTGACCCGATGAGTTCTTCTTTTGTGTATCCTGTCATTTCTCTAAATTTACGGTTTGCATAGGTAATGATACCTGCTTTATCTGTCTCAGTAATCATCACACCACCATCAAATGGCACTTCTTCATCTATGGGAGTGGGTCTTTGTATCTCTTGACCTGTAATAATATTTTTTGTGACTTTACTCATATGCCTTCCTCCAGAATTGAACATGAGAGTACTCTGTCCAATGATAGTAAATTAGTGTGTAATGTGTATGGAAAATAAATATAATAAGTCTCAAATAAGAAGTAACTTTATATATTAATCGGTAGCTTGGCAAACTCCGTGAGTCCCATCGCTTTCTGTCCCTATTTTGCAATAGGTTTAGCTTTTTCAATACATATATAGTCAGCATAATAGCAATCTTAAGCTTAGTACAGTATAAATCTGACACATTGTATCAGGGTTTTTCATGGCAACTTTGCTACAATACGATACTTAGAATACAAGGGGCATTTTTGTCTATATCAGAAACTATCAAATCACTTTTACAAGAGCGTATCTTAGTCATTGATGGAGCTATGGGTACACAGATTCAAGACCTTGACATCCCTAAAGAAGCATGGATAGATGATAAGGGCGTAGACCAAGAAGGGTGTAACGAACTGCTTAATCATACAGCACCAGAGCTTATAGGACGTATACATAAGCGTTATGCCATGGCAGGAGCTGATCTCATTAAAACCAATACCTTTGGATGTATGCCATGGGTACTGGATGAATATCAGATGGGTGAACGTGCGTATGAACTCTCTAAAAAAGGTGCAACGCTTGTAAAAGAGGTATGTGATGAATATGCAACTGCCCCCAAACCCCGTTTTGTTCTAGGCTCTATTGGCCCAGGGACAAAGCTTCCAAGTCTTGGGCATATACATTATGATGAGATGTATGAGGGCTATAAAGTCGTTGCACAGGGGCTCATAGATGGTGGTTGTGATGTTTTCTTGCTTGAGACTTGTCAAGACCCCCTACAGATAAAAGCAGCACTACATGCCTGCCAAGATGCCAATGAAGATAGAGGCGTAAAACTCCCTATTATGATCTCTGTAACGATTGAACTTAGTGGTTCTATGCTCATTGGTACGGATGCAACGACGATTGTGACTATCTTGGAACCGTTTGACATTTTAAGTCTTGGGTTTAACTGTGGGACTGGGCCAGACCAAGTGAAGAAACACCTCAAAACACTTTCAGAACTTTGGCATAAACCTATCTCAGTCCATGCCAATGCAGGACTGCCACAAAACCGTGGTGGTTACACCTATTACCCGATGGTGCCAGATGAATTTACAGAAAAACAGTTAGAGTTTACCGAGTTTGACGGGGTAAGTTTTTTAGGTGGCTGTTGTGGTACGACACCACAGCACATACAGGCACTGGAAAAAGTAGTTTCCAAACTCACACCTAAAGAGCCAAGCGGGAGCATAGAACCAAGTATCGCTTCACTGTTTAACACCACAGAACTCTTTCAGGAGCCTGCGCCATTACTCATAGGGGAGCGTTCCAACTCTACAGGGTCTAAAGCCTTTAGAGAGCTTGTGATTGCCTCAGATTATGAAGGTACACTCACCGTAGGGCAGGCACAGGTGCGTGATGGTGCACACTGTCTCGATGTCAACGTAGAGTTTGCAGGGCGTGATGGCGCCAAAGATATGAAAGCCATTATGGAGCTGTATAACCAAAAGATTCCACTGCCACTCATGCCAGATGCTACGCGTGTCAACACGATGGAGGAGGGGCTCAAATGCATCGGTGGAAAGCCCATCATTAACTCAGTCAACCTTGAAGACGGAGAAGAGAAGTTTCATGCCATCTGTAAGCTTGCCAAGAAGTACGGTACCGCACTTGTCTGTCTGACCATCGATGAAAAAGGGATGGCAAAGACCACTGAAGATAAAGTGGCTCAGGCTGAACGTATGTATGACATGGCGGTTAATGGACATGGCATAGACGCTAGAAACCTCATTTTTGATACATTGACATTTACGGTGGGTTCAGGTGACTTGGAGTACAGAGATGCAGCCATACAGACACTTGAAGCCATCAAAGAACTGCATATCAGACACCCTGAAGTAGGTTCTACACTTGGACTGTCTAACATCTCTTTTGGGCTTGATGCCAATGCACGACGCTACTTGAACTCCGTCTTTTTACACCACTGTCTGCAAGTAGGGCTTACGACGGTGATTATTAATGTCAAACACATTATTCCCCTAGCAAAAATGTCTGATACAGACAGAGAAGTGTGTGAGGAGCTACTCTTCTCTCCAAACGATGACTCTTTGTTTAAGTTTATAGAACACTTTTCCGATGTGAGCATCGATGAAGGGGGTGACGACGAGGCGTATTTAGCCATGTCCACCGAAGAAAAAATCGCCAAACTTCTTTTAGATGGTGACAAAGAGCGAATGATACCTCTTGTTGAAGAGGCGCGTCATGAGATACACCCAGATACCATTGTCAATGAGATACTCATAGACGCGATGAAAGTCGTGGGTGAACTCTTTGGAAGCGGGCAGATGCAGTTGCCATTTGTACTTCAAAGTGCAGAGACTATGAAATCAACCGTAGATTACCTTAATCCTTATTTGACGAAGCAGGAAAAAGAGACAGATACGACACTGGTCATCGGTACAGTCAAGGGTGATGTGCATGATGTGGGTAAAAACCTTGTAGACATCATCCTCTCTAACAACGGCTATAAGGTAGTCAATGTAGGCATAAAAACGGATCTGCAAGAGTACCTAGATGTGGTAGAACGTCAGTCCATTCAAGCCATAGGTATGTCAGGGCTACTTGTAAAGTCTACAGCAGTAATGAAAGAGAATTTGGAGACTATGGCAGAGATGGGTATGACTATTCCTGTACTTTTAGGAGGAGCAGCACTGACACGAAGTTTTGTTGATGACTTCTGTCGTCCTATCTACAAAGGACCTATTTTTTACTGTAGAGATGCCTTTGATGGTGTCATCGCGATGTCACGAATAGAAAAGTATAACGAAGACAATTCAGTAGGGCTTGATACACGCTTGGCTGGAGATATGCTGAAGCGTGAGAAAAAGGTAAAAAAAGAGATCATCATCCCTCCATTTGAAGAGATCAAGTTGCCTGAGCCCCAGCCTGTTCCAACGCCTCCATTTTGGGGACGCCGTGTACTTCGCAAGGAAGATTTAGACTTAGACATGGTTTTCTCATGGGTCAACCAAAAATCAGTCATCAAGATGCACTGGGGTTACAAAAAAGGCAAGATGGACAAAGCAGAGTATGACAAACTCTTAGATGAGAAAGTCTACCCTGCTTATGAGCGTTTGAAAAAAGAGTTCATAGAGAAAGAGCTTTTTGACCCGACTATCATCTATGGCTACTACCCTGTACGCAGTAACGACCAAGAGTTGTATGTATTTGATGAAAGTGAAGGCTGGAATGTCGATGCCAATGCCAACCGTGAACCATTAGATAAAGTCATAGGCAATGCCGTAGGAACATTCTCTTTCCCAAGACAAGGCAGAAAACCACACCGTGCACTCAGTGACTTTTTCCATCATGACAGACATGATGTGCTGCCTATCACCTGTGTAAGTGCAGGAGCTAAGTTCTCAGCCTATGAAAAAGAACTCTATGATGCAGGTAAATACCTAGAGTACAACATGGTACACGGCTTCTCTGTAGAACTGGCAGAAGCCCTAGCAGAAGTAGCGCACAAACAGATACGTCTAGATCTAAACATAGCAGAGAAAGAGGGGCATACCCTACGCGATGTACGCATGAACCGCTACCACGGAGCACGCTACTCCTTTGGGTACCCTGCCTGTCCAGACTTGGAGCAGAGTCGCTTGATATTTGACTTGTTGAAGCCTGAAGAGTTTGGTATAGAATTAAGTGAGACTTTCCAGATACATCCTGAGCAGAGTACTACTGCGCTTGTGGTGCATCATAGTAAGGCTACTTATTATGCGGTTTAGAGTTTAGTTAAATGGAAAAAATATTGGGAATAATATTTTTGTTTTTTGCTGCTATGACTATTTATGATGGTGGAGTTTTTATTTTTTTTGGTATTCCTATGCAAGTAGAAGGAGGATATAGATATTTTTATGCTGTACCAAATATTTTAATAGGAATTTATCTTTTAGTTAAAAAGAAAGAAGTTGAATTAGAAGTTTATGGTTGTCAAAAATGTGATATTGCATTTTGGGAAACTGATATAAAAGATGACTGTTGTCCTGATTGTGGAGGGAAGATGATAAATATTAAAGAAATTCCTAAATATACGACTGTAAAAAAAGAGATGGAGACTAATGAAGAAGATGAAATTACTAAAATGATTCGGGAAAGATGGGAAATGTAGGTCGGGGTATCCTCACCCCGACAATTGTTTGCATACTATATAACTTAACCCAACATAATCTAAATTGAATAATGAAAATCTAAATATCTTTGTTGTTTGTATTTGTGTCGGGGTGAGGGCACCCCGACCTACGGTTATTTATGAAATCATTGGTTAACTCGTTCAACAGCTCCAGCTGTTGAATGCCTATCAGACTACAAACAATCA
>CAZQOC010000088.1:0-6688 GCA_964594745.1 uncultured Sulfurovum sp. | reverse complement strand
TCTTCGAACTTCATACCTATCCTTATGTGTACACAAATTTTGCGTTATTATACCTATTTAAACATAAATATGGCTTATAGAAATGTGAATCCGACCCTATACTAAACATGCCCAAGTATAGGCATAAAAAAGTAACGAAATAAGGAGATAATTAAGTAGAAATACTCTTGAAAACATCAAAATATGTAGGAAATGTTTTAGCGGTACATTCTGGTTCATTAATAGTCACAGAAGCAGGGTCTAGCGCTAAAAGAGAAAAACACATTGCCATTCTATGGTCATCATAAGTATCTATAGCTGCATGTTTAAGTTGTTTTGGAGGAGTAATCTTTAGATAATCTTCTCCCTCTTCTACCTCAGCACCCACTTTACGAAGTTCTGTTGCCATGGCATAGAGTCTGTCCGTCTCTTTGACCCTCCAATTATAAATGTTACGTAGGGTTGTTGTCCCTTGCACAAAAAGTGCAGTCGTTGCAATGGTCATCGCTGCATCGGGAATATGATTAAAATCCATATCGATGGCATGTAGGGTAGCCCGTGTCACGGAAACATAGGTGTCTCCCCACTCTACTTTTGCACCCATCTGCTCTAAAACATCTACAAATGCTACATCGCCCTGTATGCTATTTCGACCTATACCTGTCACTTTAACCGTACCACCCTTAATGGCTGCTGCAGCTAAAAAGTATGACGCGGAAGAGGCATCACCCTCTACCATAAAACGCTCTACTGCTTTATAGGTTTGACCTGCTTTGATAGTAAAAGTCTTATAGTCATTATTCACAACCTCAACACCAAAGTCTTTCATAATATTCAGCGTGATGTCTATGTAGGGTTTAGAAACCAGTTCACCCATAATACTAATGGTCATATCATGTTTTGCCATAGGTGCCGCCATAAGCAGTGCGGTTAAAAATTGACTCGATATGGCACCATCTATACTAACCTCTCCACCTTCAAGACCATTAGCTTCAATATGCAGTGGTGGATAGCCCTCATTTTCCAAATACTCGATGCTAACGCCTGCCTGACGTAAGGCATCTACCAAATGCCCAATAGGACGCTCTTTCATACGCGGTTCACCTGTTAGCACATAGGTACCTTTACCTAAACATAACGCTGCACACAATGGACGCATTGCTGTACCAGCATTCCCTAAAAAAAGTTCATGGGGTATATCAGATGAAATGGCTCCTGCATTACCTATCACGGTACACTCTGTTTTATCATCTGAAAGTGTATAATTGATACCAAGTTGTTTTAAAGCATTCAACATATGACGCGTATCATCACTCTCTAAAAGGTTAGTAATAGTAGTGGTGCCTTCTGCCAAGGCTGCAAGGAGTAAAGCACGATTAGATAAAGATTTTGAACCAGGTAAATTTACTTCACCTTCAATCTTATCAATAGGCTTTAAAGTCAAGCTATTCATCTTAAGCTTCAACCTTTTTCATCTCTTGAATTTTATTAATCACATTTTGTACTATCCAGTCAGGGGTCGACGCACCTGCGGAAATACCACACAATGCTTTTCCATCAAACCAAGAAGATTCAAGTTCTTGTTCATTTTCAATCAAATAAGAATCTTCACAATCACGTTTACAAATGCTGTGCAGTTGTTTTGTATTAGAAGAGTGTTTTCCCCCAATCACAATCATCACATCAGCATCTTTAGCAAGCTCTGCAGCAGCATCCTGATTTTCAAATGTTGCATTACAAATGGTATTAAACACACGTATCTCTTTGCGCGTTGCCATCAATGCTGTGACTATTTTTGCAAAATCTTCTGGTTTTTTAGTTGTCTGAGACACTACTGCTACTTTTCCTTTAAGAGGAAGTGCTTCTAATGCTTCAGGCTCGAGAACTATAAAGGCATCAGATAAATCATCAGCATAACTTACAACCCCTTTAATTTCAGGATGGTCCTTATCGCCAAAAATAACAATACTATACCCATCTTCACTCATTTTTTTCACAATGTTTTGAGGTGTCGTCACATAGGGACATGTGGCATCTATGATGTTATGTTCTTGTGTATTTAAAACAGCCAATTCATCTTTAGGGATTCCATGAGTACGTATAACAACGGTGTCATTATCTTTAACATCATTCAGGTTTCTAGCAATATCAATATTGAAACCATTTTTTAGTCTATCTATTTCATCTTTATTATGTATGAGAGGTCCATAGGTTACAGAACCCCGATGTTCTTCAGCAATCTCAATAGCCCTCTTAACACCAAAACAAAATCCATAACTGGATGCAAGTTGTATTTTCATCGTATTACCTTAATTGGGCGTTACACTCAGATTTTAATGCTGACATGATTTCATCCATGACAGACTCTATGTCTGCATCTTCAAGTGTTTTTTCCATCGATTGAATGAAGAAACGCACTGTTAAAGATTTTTTATCTCCCAGTGCATCATCTTCGTAAATATCTACAGGATAAATATCTTTTAACATATCAAGCTTAAGTCCATTGAGAACCTTAGCGACTTCATAGTATCCCATAGACTTCTCTATCACTACAGAAAGGTCTTTATAGACACCTTGAAACTTGGAGATAGGTGTGGCATTGATATGTTTAGGTAACAGCACATCAAAGTCTATCTCAGCGATGAACGTCACAGGAATACCATAGCTCTCTTGTACTGTAGGGTGAAGTTTAGAGATGAATCCACATACCTTACCATCTACTATGACATTTGCTGATTGATAAGGGTGAAGTAATCCATTCTCATAGGTACATGGTTCAAGTGCAAAGGCACCGATAACTGCACCCACTTTTTGTGTAAAAGTTGCAAAGTCTATCATAGCAGGTTTCCCTGCATTCCTTACATTCTCTCCTTCACTTTGACCAGAAAAGACAAAAGAGATGACTTCACTTTGTTCACGTTTAGGGGTAAATACTACACCTATCTCAAAAAGTGGAATTGACTTTTTCGTATAACTTACATTTCGTTTTACCGCATTCAGCAAGTTGACCAAAAGCGTACTTCGCAAGGTATTGAGTTCTTCTGCTATAGGGTTAGCAAGTTCTAAAGCTTCTTCCGTAACAGGAAAACCATATTTTTCCAAAAATGTCTTATCTGAAAATACATAAGAGACATTCTGATAATACCCAATACCCACAGCACGGTTTTTAAACTCTTTTTTAGCTTTATAGCGTGCTGTCACATCATTCAAGCGTGCTTTTTCTGCAAAAACCAATGGCTTAGACTCAATGTTATTGATTCCAATAATACGTACAATCTCTTCGGCTACATCTTGAATATGTTTAATATCATGTCTAAAGAGTGGCACAACCACTGCCACAGCATCTTCAGCCATTTTACTTATCTCAAATCCAAGCTTTTGCAAAATAGTGACTATCTTAGAGAGTTCAATATCCATACCTACGATAGAAGATATCTCTTTTGCATCTACGATAACAGTTGCATTTTCTCTCCCTACATCAACATTTAACGAACCTTCATAACAAGAGATATCCGCGTATTTATCCATCAAAGAGGCTAGCATTGAAAGTCCAAAATACAGATCAGGGTTAGAACCACGTGAGGTTTTATAATACACAGTATCTGTTTTTAGTTCCGAGGTAGAAACAGCTTCTACCAAAGTATCAGGATTGATATAACTGGCTTCAATAAGTATCTCTTTAGTCTCATCGTTCGCGATGCTCTCTTCCGTTTGGTTGACCCCTACGACTGAGCATATTTTACCCTTGGCAAGAATTTCAGTAATACCTTTTGCTTTTGCCGTAGGCAGTACAACGACTTTATTTTCTTGATTATGGAAACAACTGCTGTCATATACACGTAAAATGACACCTGTAGCATGGGTGGCATAGGCAAGTAAAGAAGCCAATTTACCCTCAGCCTCTACATCTACCATGGCTAAACGCAAATTGATAAGAAAACTGCTTTGCATACTCTCAACTATTGCGAGTTTATAGCACAGATCAGCATCCATTTCACCCTCAGTATGAAGTTCTGCAACTCTGGCGATACCCAGCTTCATTTTCTCTTCTTGCTTATATTCAAAAGGTTTCATCTCAATGTCAAGTGCCGAAGATAAATCTCTAGCCACACCATAGACAGACAAACAGTCACCACGATTTGCAGTCAGTTCAAGCTCTATAATCGTATCTGCGACTTGTTCATAAGAGCCAAATTCACGCCCTACTTCAAGCTCTCCTATACTCTCATCAAGAATCATAATGCCTTTACCCATATCTGGCAGTCCAAGTTCCGAAGAGGCACAGACCATACCTTCAGACTCCACACCACGAAGTTTCGCATGTTTAATTTCAAAACTTCCAGGAAGTACTGCACCTATGGTAGCCACAGCTACATACTCAGCATCCACCACATTGGCCGCACCACAAACGATTTGTCTTGTACCTGAACCGACATCTATTTGACACACATTCAACTTATCTGCATCTGGGTGTTTTTCACAACTAAGGATTTTACCAACAACAACTTTCTCAGCAATCTTAATTTCATTGAGACTGTCTACTTCAAGTCCAATGCTGTTAAATGTCTCATAAAGCTTCTCATTAGAGACATTGCTTAGGTCTATAAATTCCTGTAACCAAGATCTTGTAATTATCATCTAAACTGCTCCAATAGTCTTATATCTCCCTCAAACAGACTTCTAAGGTCTGGTATCTTATGCATTAACATCGCAAAACGCTCTACGCCTAAACCAAAGGCATATCCACTTACATCTTCATAACCTACTGCCTTAAAGACATTCGGATCTACGATACCACAGCCAAGTACTTCTAACCAACCTGTATGTGAACAGATACGACACCCTTCACCTTCACAGAAGATACAAGAGATGTCTACTTCAGCAGACGGCTCGGTAAACGGGAAGAATGAAGGTCTAAAACGTACCTCAACATCCCCAAACATATACTGCAAGAAGTCCGTCAAAATAGACTTAAGGTTCGCAAAACTCACTTTGCCTTTTTCATCAACCACAAGACCTTCTACCTGATGAAACATCGGTGTATGCGTCACATCAAAGTCACGTCTAAACACAGTCCCTGGTGCTATCATTCTGATAGGAGGTTTTGTCTCAAGCATGGTACGTATCTGTACAGGTGAAGTATGGGTACGCAAGAGTCCGCCATCTTTAAAATAGAACGTATCTTGCATATCACGTGCGGGGTGGTACTTAGGTAGGTTTAAGGCTTCAAAGTTATGAAAATCATCTTCTACCATAGGACCAGACTCTACAGCAAAGTTAAGTGCCACAAAATAGTCGATGATTTTATCCATCGTCTCCATCACAGGATGCAGTGCACCCTTCTGAGCCAGTGTGCCATACAGAGAAACATCTATCGCTTCAGACTTCAGTACTCTCTCTATCTCTTCTGCTTTTAGTGCTTCATACCTTGCATCAAAACTTGCCTGCAATGCTGCCTTGTTTTCATTCAGCCCTTGTGCAAAAGCTTTCTTCTCAGGACCAGGTACATCTTTCATCTTAGCAAATTGGGCTGCTAACACACCCTTCTTACCGAAAAGTTCTACACGTACTTTTTCTAATGTTTCAAGACTGTCAGCTTGAACGATTTTATCTTCTAATTCTTTCATTGTATTCCATATTGTTCTGTAGTAATCATCGTGATTTTATCCAAAAGTTACTAATAAGGTGATTTATCGACGTATTTGTGTGTTATAATTATGTTATAAACCAACACTCAAGGACTATATCATGTGTATATTTTGTAAAATCGTAAACAAAGAGATACCCAACAACACAGTACATGAAAGTGATCACTTTCTAGCATTTCATGACCTCTACCCAAAAGCGCCTATTCATGTACTCATCATCCCTAAACAACATGTAGACTGCTTTCAAGAAGTCTCCCCAGAGACTATGGCAGGACTAACAGAATTTACACAAGAGGTGGCAAGAAAAATTGGCGTAGACCAGTCAGGATATAGACTCATTACCAACAACGGTGAAGACGGAGGTCAAGAAGTAAATCACTTACACTTTCATATGTTAGGTGGAGGAAAATTGATATGGGATCATTCTCATGAGGATAATCATAAGAGTTTGTAACTCTTCTCGTAGGGTGGATTTATCCACCCTACGCGATAACACAAAAATATGTAAGAAATTAAGCGTCAATTTCCTCTAATTTTAGGTCATACTTAGCCACTATCTCCTCATCCAATTCAGAAGCAATTTCCAAACGTTCAAACAAAGCATCTATCTCTTGCTGCACAAGCCCGACTTCTTTAGAATACTCCATAATGGCATCATTATCACCCTTATTAGAAGCTTCTGTTAAGAGTTCATTTTTTGCAGCCATTTCAACCTCGAGTTTCTCTATCTTCTCTTCACACTCATTAATCTCTTTAGTGTAAGGCTTGCGCTCTTCATTACGCTCCTTGGTCACTGCTTTACGAAGTTTTTTACGCTCTTTATAGTCTATTTTGGGTTTTTTCTTTTTAGGTTTTTCATTACCTGTTTCTTCTTCCCAACCAATCTTTTCTAAAAAGTCTGCATATGTACCGTCAAAGTACTCTGCCCCACCCTTATGGAAGATAATGAGTGCATCTGCCAGTCTATGTAACAACATCTCCGAGTGCGTAACCATAATAAGCGAACCCTCAAACGTATCTATCGCATCAGCCAATGCATCTATAGACTGCATATCAAGGTG
>CAZQOC010000087.1:0-6704 GCA_964594745.1 uncultured Sulfurovum sp. | reverse complement strand
CGATGCTTTTAACAAACATCATTAAAAACCAAAAAGCCATCATCTTTAACCCTGCGTATACCCTACTCTTCCAAAGTAAGGGTCTGTTAAAAATACTCTGGGACTTATATCCTAAGCATCCGCTTCTACTTGAGAGTTCCTTTGAACCATTAAAGGGACAAAAACAGGTCAAAAAACCCATCTTCGGACGTGAGGGAGGAAATGTAAGCATCTTAGATGAAAACTCCTCAGAACTCGTGTCAGTAGCGGGTGAGTATGAAAATCACAAAATGGTCTATCAGGCGTACACCGAACTGCCGACCGATGCACAAGGCAACAGCTACCAAGCTGGTGTCTTTTATGCCTATGAAGCCTGTGGACTTGGATTTAGAAAAGGTGGGAAGATTTTGGATAATTTGTCTAAATTTGTGGGACATGTTGTAAAATAAATTTAGAGATTTCCTTTATGACAAAGTAGGCTTTTGGGTCTGCTGACACTCCACTTGCACAATCTCTACCTCGTCCATGTCAATCCGCGCAGCGGTAAGCTTGCCACCCCATAAACACCCTGTATCTAACGCAAGCACATGTTCATCTTGATGAAAGCCAAGGGTTGACCAGTGTCCGAAAATGATTTTTAGGTCTATATCTTTACGATTTTGACATTCGAACCATGGCTTTAAACCTTTTTCCCTTAGCGTATCTGTTGGAGCACCTTTTTGTTTAAAGTCTAACCTGTGATCACCATAGCAGTAACGCATACGTGTAAAAGAGGAGACAATATAACGGTCAATATCTTCAGGAAAAGCATCACGATCAAATCTTTCTGTACCCTCTTTAAACATTTTTGTAAGCCATATAGGGGCATCATCACTCTGTAATTTTTCCTCTATACGTTTGGCATACTCCATTGCCATACCCAAATCAAACTCAGGTGAGATGCCAGCATGTGCCATACAGTAGCCAAGCTGAAAGTCCACATGTAAAAACTTTTGACTTCTGAGCCAATCTATGAGCTTTTTTACATCCACAGAGGCAAGGATAGGGTCTATCGTCGGATTGGACTTTTTAATGCCATAATAGGCTGCAATGAGGGTAATGTCATGGTTACCCAGTACGACTTCTACACTATCTCTAATACTATACAAATAATACAGTGTCTCAAGTGAGTCTTCCCCCCGGTTGACAAGGTCTCCTGCTATCCAAAGTGTGTCTTGCACAGGGTTAAATGCTATTTTTCCCAGAAGCTCCATCAGTGAAGCATGACATCCCTGAATGTCCCCAATCGCCCAAACTGCCACTACACATATCCCAATGCTTTTTTATAAGCTGACACTTTGTCATCAAGTTTCATAGCAGCATAAGCAGATGATGGTGATGGTAAGTAAACTCGCTCTATCTCTAAATGTGAAAAATGTGTATTAAACAGTGCTTCAGACTTCTTGCCTGTAAAGGCTAACTTTTTGATGCTTGGGTGTGCTTCTAAAAATCCTGCAATGTCATTGACCTCTTCATTTTCTAATGAGCTGTCAAGCGAGTTGTCACGAGAACACTCACGCACCATATCCCAAAGCCCCAACTTGGCTTCTTTCAGTAGCCAAAGTTTTTGGTCACGATTGTTGATAGGATACATTGTTACTGTCTCTAGAATCTTCCAAAATTGGTTACTAGGATGTGCATAATAAAAGTTATTTTCAAAAGACTTGATGCTTGGAAAAGAACCAAGAATTAGTGTCTGGGTATCTTTATAGATAATAGGGGGAAATGGATGTGCTAATATGTCACTCATGTCAAACTATTTACACGCCTTTCTCATATTTTGAATAATCAAAACCAACAACGACAATGCAAAAATCTTAGAATTAATCTCTGAACCTTTATGCGTATTGACAAATGCCACAGACTTTGTCATCTCTTCACCTTGTGCTTGCATGGAGATAATATCTGGCAAATAGTATTGAGAAAAGAGTAAAGCCGTTGCCAACACAAAAAAAGTCGCTACCTGTGTGACAGTATCACGTTCAAATTTTTTAAACTTGTACCCTTCATAGAGTGCAACCACGACAACAAGTACATTGACAACATACGAAAGACGTAAAAAATTCTCTGTCATAATCTGCCCTTCTTGAAAACGTGTCAACACCTCAGCACCCAACCACGCCTCTGTATGAAAAGTAACTGCAGTGACAACGATACCCGCATAAAGCATCATCCCCAATACTGCTGAAGTAAAGATAAGGTATGCCATGGTTACCATTCTAAAATTTTTATTCATTATTCTTTCCTTTTGATGTGCTATGTCACAACCTACGTAAATTGTATTACAAAACCTCTGTCATGTCCTGCTAAGTCTTTGTAGAATTGTATGGATTTTACTCCAACTTCATTAACAAAAGCTGAGAGTGGTTCTTTTTGATCGTATCCCATCTCACAAGCCAACCATTTGACACCTCTTTTCTTGACATCCAAAATGATCTGCTTAAGAAGTTCATCCCCTACTCTACCACCAAAAAGCGCCTCTTTTGGCTCATAGTCTACCACGTTGGATGCGAGCAAAAAATCTTCTGCGATGTAAGGAGGATTGGAAACTACGAGTTCTATAGGCTCATTCACCTCATCTATAAGATTTGATTTTCTAAGTGTTATCTGTTTTTTCAAACCAAATGTCTCAATGTTTTTCTGCGCCACACGCAAAGGTGCATCACAAATATCTGTAGCGATACTCTGAAGTTCTGGAAACTTACGTGCCAAGACAATAGAGATAGCACCAGTCCCTACCCCTATCTCCGCTATGCGAGTAATATGCTCTTTTTCAATAATGTCTGCTACAAGGTCTATCAGTATCTCCGTCTCAGGACGAGGAATAAGCACCCCCTCTTCTACAGCCAAATGAATGTCATAAAAACTCGCTTCACCTACGATGTACTCATAGGGTTCATGTTTTGTACGTCTTTGTATAAGAGATTCAAACGCTTCAAAATTTTCTACCTCATGACTATCATGTGTGATAAGATACATACGGTCTTGCTTCAGATGATAGGCAAGCAGTAGTTCTGCTTCATATTGAGGGCGTTCACAAGATTCTTCGAGCTTGGATGTTGCCCATTTTAGAGATTGTGTTATTGTCATATCATACATCTAGTTTACAAATCTGGCAAATTCTGATTAAAGATACTTAATAGTACTAAACGATTCTTCTCTGTATCTATCTCATACACAATAGTATATCCCATATAGACCATATCTCTCATCTCTTCATTTTCAAAATAGATAGATTGTTTATATTGATAAGGAAATTCAGTTAAATTTTTAATACGTTTTTTTAAGTTCTTCACAAAATCAATAGAAGCCGATACTTTATCTTTTTTGATATAAAAAGCAATCGTTCTTAATTCATCTTTGAATTGCTCAGATTCAATAATTTTCAAGCCTGAAGTTCCTCGAAAAGAGAGTCTGTAGCTGCATCAAAATCATACGTAGATTCTTTCCCACTCTTTATCTCTTTTCGTAGTAGTTGCAGTCTCTTTTTACGTTCGTCATAAAAAGCATCTTGTTCATTTGAAGAAGAAACACTATATCCCTCTACTATATCTTCTTTAAGATTTTTAATAATATTTAAAAGAATATCTACTTTATTTTCTGCAACATCAATATGAATGGTTTGCATAGGTGTTCCTTTTATTTAACTAGTTTCATTTTATCTAAAAAACTACTCTTTGTCCATATAAGCAAAGATACCATCTGTCGGTAACGCTGGCTCCTCAATGGCTTCTTCACTTATAATCGTATTAGAAGCATCAAACCCAAGCTCTTTGAGTCTTTCCAGTACAGGAGGATGCGTATAGTAAAAGAAGATGACCAAAGGATGAGACTTAGGAAAAGACTTGTTTTCTGTCACAAGTTTCATAAGTGCTGAGACTAAGTTTTCTTTGCCTCCCATCTGCGAGCCAAACTCATCAGCTGCATACTCGTTATGACGACTTACCGCAGACATGAATGGGGTAAATACAAAGCTGAGTAGAGGAAGCAAGAGCATCAACATCGCTATCTGTACACCTGCACTTGGTGTCACACCCATCTCTAAAAAGAGTGTGTCTGGCAAGTGTCCAAAAAGGTAAAATGCCACAAAAAGTAATAGACCCATGAGTCCTATATTTTTCCAAATATCTCCGTGGGTAAAGTGTCCTAGTTCATGTCCCAGTACGGCTAAAAGCTCTTTGGTATTGAGCTTTTCTATGAGCGTGTCAAAAAGTACAACACGCTTGGATTTTCCTAGTCCTCCAAAAAAAGCATTCAGACGGCTGTCACGCTTTGAGGCATCCATGATGAAGATACCGTCATTTTTTAGCCCTACCTGCTCCATGAGTTTAGAGATTTCATCTTTAAGTTCACCCTCTTCTATAGGTGTAAATTTATTAAATAGTCCCATAAATGTTGGCATCAGTACATTGGCTAATACTGCTACAGTAAACATAGAGACAAATCCCCATAGCCACCACGACTCAAAACTGGAGATAATCCACGCCAAAAGTGCAAAAATCGCACCACCGATGATGAAGAACAGTAATGCAGACTTCAATGTGTCAATGACAAACATTTTAGGTGTCATTTTGTTAAATCCAAATGATTCATCTATCTTAAATTTCTGATAGAGTTCAAAAGGAAGTCCCACGATATAGTTGACAATAATAAATCCAAATAAAAAGAGTACTGCTTGGAGTATGGCACCATCTATTTGTACAAAAGAAGATAACCATGCAAACCCGACAAAGACCCACCAAATAAACATCAAATAGTCAACCAAAGTACTAAGAAGTCCCAACTTGCCGTTGGCGACTGCATAGTTACCTGCTACTAGGTATTTATCTGCGGACATGAGCACAGGTACTTTACGTTTCTCTTCATTGATGTAGCCTATTTGCATCACGTCAATATAGATCTTCATAAACGTATAGATAGAATATAAGATAATAATGGTTTCTAACATAGATTTCCTTCTAAGTAATTATATGGTTGGAATATACCGAATCAAGCCTTAAATCCCTCTCAATTTGCTATAATTGCGACAATTATGCTTAAGGATTTTTTTTGGCACTCATAGACCTCTTCAACATTAAAAAACAATATGACATTAAAGTACTCCTCAATGATGTTGATTTTCATCTTAATTCTGGTGAACGCATCGCGGTAGTAGGACAAAATGGTTGTGGTAAATCTACCCTGATGAAGATAGCTTTGGGAGCAGAAGAGCCGACAGAAGGCAAACGTGTCGTAAACTCCAGTTTACAAATAGAGATGCTGGCACAGCAACCACACTTTAACGCAGATGTCACAGTAAGAGATGCCATACTGAGTGAACTGACAGAACTCAAAACCGCACAAGAACAGCATGCTTCTCTTAGTTTGGAAGTCGCCGAAGATTTTGACAACAAAGAACTCTTAGCCAAACTTGAAAACATCACTGCTTTTCTTGACCACCATAATGCCTGGAACCTAGATGACAAAATAGAACGTATCTTGCAGGAGTTTAAACTCAAAGCATATGAAAACCGCTTGGTCGTTTCACTCTCTGGTGGGGAGCAGAGACGCGTGGCTATGGCTTCACTGATACTAAAAAAACCTGATGTACTGTTGCTCGATGAACCTACCAACCACCTTGATGTCTATATGGTAGAATTTTTAGAAGAAATCCTCCTCAAAGAGAAATTTACCCTCCTCTTTATCTCACACGACAGACACTTTATCGATACAATTGCGACACGTGTCATAGAGGTAGAGAACCAAGGATTGGTGAGCTATAAAGGTGGCTATCGTGACTACCTCGTGCAAAAAGAAGAACGCATGAAGTCACTTGCAAAAAGCCACGACACCCTACTAAAGATGCTCAAGCGTGAAGAGGAGTGGCTGGGTAAAAGTGTCAGAGCCAGAGAGAAGCGTAACCAAGGGCGTAAAGCCAGAGTCTTTGAACTACGTGAACAAGCAAAGAAAAACCCTACCCTCATCCGTAAAATGCAAGTAGAACTCGAACGTGAGAAAAAAAGTTGGAGAGGAGAGAAAGGGCTAAGCAAACGCAAGATGCTTTTTGATGTAGAAAATCTTAAGTACTCCATAGCAGACAAACTTCTCATAGAAAACTTCACCACACGCATACTCCAACGTGACAAAATAGCTATTGTCGGTGTCAATGGTGCAGGGAAATCTACCCTGCTTAAACTACTACTTGGTCGTCTCAAAGCAGATGCAGGACGCATCAATAAAGGTGAGTTTACTATAGGCTATTTTGACCAACATAGAGAGATGTTAAACGACGAGCATACACTCATAGAAACTTTTTGTCCCGACGGTGGAGATCATGTCGATGTACAGGGAAAACATATGCATGTCTATGCCTACCTTAAAACCTTTTTATTTCCTGAAGAGTATATGAGTAAAAAAGTGGGTCAACTCTCTGGGGGAGAAAAGAACCGTGTGGCATTAGCCCTGCTCTTTACTAAAAATGTAGAGTGCTTGATACTCGATGAACCTACGAACGACTTGGACATTCAGACTATTACCATACTCGAAGACAAACTTATCGCTTTTCAAGGAGCGCTTCTTTTTGTCTCGCATGACCGCTATTTTATAGACAAGATAGCCTCTAAACTTTTTATATTTAAAGGTAATGGTGTTGTAGAAGAGTCATTCCAAACCTATACCGAGTACTTAGAGTTAGAAAAAGAGATGAA
>CAZQOC010000086.1:0-6745 GCA_964594745.1 uncultured Sulfurovum sp. | reverse complement strand
TCGATATGATAATCTAGCGTATAGTCTCCTACTATCTGGGTATCCGAAGGCAAGGATTTGACTTGTATGGTTAAAGGGGGTAAAGCGATAGGAAAATCATTGGTTTCAAGTTTTTTAAAATCATCTCTGTCTCCAGAAGAGAAATAGCGTACTTTTTCATCATTTGTTACACGTTTTGTAAGAGAAAATGTGATGTTAATATCTCCTGTTTGTAAAGGATAAATAATATATCTATTATGGTGTTTGGCATGGTGTAAGCTGTCATTATGCTGTGCAAAGAGAGGTTTGATTTCATAGCTTTTATGTTTTTCGATGGCAAAGTGAAAAAGCAAAACAATATCAGGATTGGTCTGGTTCAAATCTACGGTGAGAAGCAGAGGCTCATGGAGATAGACTACCTGTTTGGAAGGGGTAATTGTGTATGTAAAATCTTCGCTATGGAGCAGACTGAGACTAAGCAGAAAAAAGAAAATGTTACCAAGGGCGTGTTTCACGTATATATCCTTTATTGATAAGTTCATACACTTTTGAACTCAGAGGGTGAACAGGGGTATGCTCATCTAAGAGAAGTTGATTTTTTTTCTCATCTTCTTTGTTTTGACCTTCTCCTCCAGACCCTGAGCCTGAACTTTTTTGCTCTTCTTTATTTTTATCTTTGTCCTCTTCTTGGGAAAGACTTTTACTTGTATCAGCATTTTGGGACTTGGGGTGTGCCTTACCCAAATTTTGCGATTTTTTATCTGCCAGGAATGTGACTAATTTTAGATTCTCTTTGGCTGCTTTATCTTCTCCCAATTGCAATACTTTAGTATAGTAGCTTTTGGCTTTAGAGTACAAACCTAAGCGCGTATAGGCGTTAGCACTGTTGTAATAAATCTGTTGTTTAATAGGAGTAGAGCAACTGTGTAAAGTACGGTAGATTTTTAAAGCTTTTTTGTATGAGCCTTGGTTATAGTAGACATTTGCCAGTGCCATCTGGCTTTGGAGCGAAGGTTTTTCAATTTGTTGAAGTGCCAAATAGCTTTTGTGATACGCTTTTTGCTTGTAGGCTGCATAGGCCTGGTGTAGATGATAGGTATCCAAAATCCCAGCTTGCACGTCCAACCCTAGAAAAGCAAAGAGTATAAGCAGATACCGTATGCCACGTGTATGGAGTAAAAGAAAAAGAATCAATGCCACAAAGAGAGGAATGTGATAAAGTTCTTTGTATCGATGCTGCATTTTTTGGCTCTGTTGTGTCTGGGTCTGTATTTGCAATGCTTCGGTCATAGCTTGGGCTGTTTGTTGGGGGGTATCTTTGGCTGTAAGGTAGGTACCCTGCATGGCAGAGGTTAGCGCCTCTAGGGCAGGATTCAGTTGTGAGATGACAAGGTTTCCTTGTTTGTCTTTGAGCAGTTGACCCGTTTTTGTAGTTACTGTTGTGCCATGTGTGGTGCCCAGCGCTAGAGTAATGAGCGACATACCTGATAGGCGGAGTATCTCTGCTAAAGAGCTAGCATCATGCTCTTCTCCTCCATCGGTGATGAGTATGAGTGTTTTGTTCTCTTGGTGCATACGTGTTAGTTTCTTAAACAATTTTTTAAGAGAGGTACCTTTTGTGAGAATAAACTCAGGATTGAGGTTCTCTAGTGCAATATTAATGAGCGCATGGTCAGTGGTTGGGGGTGAAAGCAACAGTGGATTGGAAGTAAAAGCCATCAGCATCACATTGTCTGTGGGATTCTCTTTTAAGACGCGCTTAATCGTCTCTTTGGCAAAAGTGTAGCGTGTAGGACGAACGTCTGACGCACGCATGGAGTAGGAGACATCTACTGCGATGATGATATCTCTTGCTTCTATGTTGGCTGCTTGTAGTGCTTCTTCTTGCACTGGGCGCGCAAGTGCAAGAAGAATAAGCATAAGAATAAGCAGATGGCTATGCACCACTACTTTTTTACTGCTTTTGAAAAAAAAGAGTATCAGCGGTATGAGAAACCATAAGATATTTGGGTAGAGAAGCGTCATACTTTTTTCCTCTCTTCGCTTAATGTCCAGACCAAGAGTAAGAAAAAGGCAAGCCCTAAAGGAAAGGCTATGAGTAGTTTTTGATTTAGGTAGTTTTCACTTCGTATGGCAGAAGGTTCCATGGTATTGATCTCTTCATATATGGTAGTTAAATCATCAGAAGAAGTAGCAGCGTACGATTTCCCACCTGTCTCTTTGGCAATGGTCTCAAGCAATGCCACATCGTAATCAGACTTTTTTCCTATGCCTATGGTGTAGATTTTGATCCCTAGCTTTTTTGCTTTTGCTACCGCATCTTTAGGTGATGATGTTCCTGCATTGTGGTATCCATCGGTAAGCAGTATGATGGCTTTGTTTTTGGCATCGCCATAGGAAAGTGTACGTAGAGACTGCATAATGGCATCTCCTATGGCAGTACTCTCCCCTGCGATACCAACATTGGTCATCTCTAGTAAAAAACCCAGTGCTTCCAAATCATACGTTAAAGGTGAGGCAGTATAAGCAAAACTACCAAAAATGACGACACCCATGTTGTCATCAAAACGCTTTTTTATGAAGTGTGAAGCCAATGCAATGTTTGTATCAAATTTACTTTTAAATCTATCTTTTGTATCAAAACCACTTTGTGCCATAGAGCCAGAGGCATCCAGTGCCAAGATGAGGTCTCGACCTTTTTTATGTTGTGTGCTACGTGCATCATAGACAAAGGGTTTGGCAAGTGCAAAAACCATCAGCGTAAAAAGTAACATTTTTAACCAAGGCTCCCAGGAAAGGAGCGGACTTTGTTTTTGTATCCATGAAAGTTTTGGGAAATAGTAGTGTTTACTGTATTGCTTGCACCATAAAAAACAGGGTAAAAGTAACAATAACAGTAAAAAAAAAGGTGATCCAAAGGTAAAGTGCATGGAAACATTTTAACATTTCTCTGATAATTTTACGATATACTCCTATATAAAATTAAAAATTTTAGTTCAATTTAGGGAAGACAATGAAACTAAGAAGAAAAATAATACATACAAGTCACCTACTTTCTCTTGTACTGCTATTGAGTTTTGCTCCATTGACTGCGGTGAAAGCATCAGAATTACAGTACGAAGAGACAGCATCGGAAATCATTATGAATTCGCTGCAAGGACAGCCCAAAAGCAGTTTTTTACGTAAGCTCTATACACAACTCTTTTTTGTACCTGCCTGGATGCATGAAAAAGGGCTCTCTTCGGCGGCAAAAGATCTATTTGCACATATTAAACATGATAGTACCTTAGATAAAATGGGTAAACTTTACCAAGATACCTTGCTTCTTGAGAGTAGAGCCCACGAGGTATACGCTTCTCATGGGAGTGCGACTCAGAAAGTTGATTTGGAATTTAAAATTTCACAACTATATGAAGGGTATACTAATTATGCTTATTTGGGGAGTATCAACTGGGGGGCATTTAATGCACGTATCTCTAACCTCATTGTCAATGATGTGAGTACCGAATGGGTGCTGCACAGACCTGATGTTGATGCCATTAATATGCTTGAAAATGCAGCATTGGGAGCAAGTTTGGAAAAAGAACTTGACGCTGCAGCCCCGACAAAATATCGCTATAGAGCTTTACAAAAAGAGCTTGTAAAATATAGAAAGATTAAAGAAGAAGGAGGCTGGGTACCTATACACCTTTTAGGCACATTAAAAGCGGGGGCAACAGATAAGGGTGTGTATGATTTACGTGAGCGTCTTCGTGTTACAGGAGATTATATCCCTTGCGATGAGAGTAATGAAACGCTTATGTATGACAAATGTTTACAGCAAGCTGTGAAGCATTTTCAAAAACGTAATGGACTTGCAGTTGATGGAGAGGTAGGTCCAGGTACACTTAGAGTACTCAATAAAAGTGTGGATGAACGTATTACGACACTTTTACTAAACCTAGATCGTATCAAATGGCTCAATGATCGTCATAGCAAGCGTCATATCATTATTAATATTCCAGATTTTATGCTTTATTTTGAAGAAAATGGAAAATTAAGACAAAGTATTCGTGCAATTGTAGGAAAACCTAATCATCCTACCCCTATCTTTTCTAACACGGTTAAGACGATTGTGCTCAATCCTTATTGGAATATTCCTACAAGTATTATTCAAAAAGAGATGATTCCAAAGTTACTTAAAAATCCAAATGCGATGGCAAAGAAAGGGATAGAAATTAGTAAAGGTTGGGGAAAAAATGCTACTAAAATCAGTGGAGGTTCTGTAAATTGGGCGCAATATCGCTATAGTAAAGGTGTACCTTACCGTTTTGCACAAGTGCCTGGCCCACGTAACGCATTGGGGAAAGTGAAGTTTTTATTCCCCAATAAATATTCTGTCTATATGCATGATACCCCAGCCAAAAGTCTTTTTAGTAGAAGTAAAAGAGCCTTCTCTCATGGGTGTGTACGCTTACAAAAGCCAAGAGAATTACTGAAAACATTTTCAACGTTTAATCCAAATGTAGATTTCGAGAAATCACAAAAAATTCTTAAAGGCAAAGATAAAACATACATCTCTTTGAAAGAGACAGTTCCTGTAGATATTATTTACCTTACGGCATGGGTTGACTATGATGGGAGATTACAATTTAGAAATGATATATATGGCTACGACAAGATGCAACTTAAATCATTTAGAAAGTGGTAGGGAGGTCTTTTGTGTCCTTTAAATACGCCATTGCGCTCACAGGAAGTATTGCAACAGGAAAGAGTACCGTTGCAAAATTTTTTACCCTGTTTGGATTTACTGTCATTGATGCAGACCGTATCTCACACAAAATCTTGCAGATGCAGCAAGAAACCATAGGTCAGCTTTTTGGTAAAAATCTTATTGTAGAGGGTAAGGTTGATAGAAAAGCGTTAGGACGTATCATATTTTCAGATAAGCAGAAGAGAAAAGAACTTGAAGCACTACTGCATCCTTTGATTTTTGATGAAATCAAACGATTATCTACTGAAGAAGAGAAGTTGAAACAACCTTATTTTGTGGATATCCCACTTTTTTTTGAGAACGGACGCTACCCTATAGAAAAATCTTTGGTTGTCTATACGCCAAAATATATACAATTAAAAAGATTGGTGCTTAGAGATGGGTATAATGAGGAAGAAGCTTTACGGCGTATCGAGACACAGATAGACGTGGAAGAAAAACGTAAACGTGCAACATATATCATAGATAATACAGATGATTTAATAGCACTCAAACATGAATGTATGCGTGTAAAAGAGAAGATAGAAAAGGACTTTTCGTGACAGTAACAAAATATTCTGGCAATGGCAATGATTTTGTCATGTTTGTGGCACAGGAAAAAGCAGATAGATCGCAACTTGCTAAAACACTCTGCCATAGACAAAACGGCATTGGTGCAGATGGGCTTGTGGTGGTGTTGCCGCACAAAGAGTATGATTTTGAATGGGAATTTTATAATTCAGATGGTAGCCAGGCGGATATGTGTGGAAATGCCTCACGATGTGTTGCCCATTTTGCACATGAAAAAGGTATCTCTAAAGACAACCATGCAGAGTTTTTGACAGGGGCAGGGGTGATACGTGCTACCATTAATGGTTTATATGTGGTGAGTGATATGACAGAGCCAGATATTATTAGAACGGATATTGAAGAAAATGGTGAAAAGTGGTGGCTCATAGATTCGGGTGTGCCACACTTGGTAGCTGTGAGAGACAACATAGACACGTTTGACATTGAAGAAGCAAGAGCTTTACGTAACAAATATAATGCCAATGTAAATATATGTAAGCTAGAAGGTGACACAATGTATGTACGCACCTATGAACGTGGTGTGGAAGATGAAACTTTAGCGTGCGGTACAGGGATGGTGGCATGCTTTATTCGCAATCATAAAGAGGGAAAAGTATCCAATCAGGTAAAAGTACATCCTATTAGTGGAGATGAACTGTATGTGAGCTATGAAGAAGGTACCTATCGTTTTGGTGGGCAGGTGACCAAAACATTTGTAGCAGAAACTTGGATATAATCACAGTAAGTAATAAAAAGAAGGAAGTATATGCGAAGTATCGGTATTTTCATAATGGTCATGGCAAGTATCTTTGCAAATGATTTTGACAAAGCGGTAGAGGACTATAATAAAGGTGCTTACATTAAGGCACTTAATACGTTTTATGTTTTGGCAAAAAAGGGTGATGACAAAGCACAATACAATGTTGCCATGATGTATGCAAGCGGAAAAGGTCTAAAAGTAAATCGCTCTGAAGCGATGCATTGGTATGAGAAAGCAGCCAAACAAGATAATGTACAAGCACAATACAATTTAGCACAGATGTATCACCAAGCAGGAGAGGAAGACCCCCATGCGTATGAAAAAGCCAAGTACTGGTATGAGAAAGCTTCTAACAATGGCATTATGCAGGCGTCTAATAACTTAGCCTTTTTGTATATGGAAGGATTGGGTGTAGAGAAAAATGCGCAAAAAGCTTTTGAACTTTTCCAAAAATCAGCAGCACAAGGTGACAGTGCAGCACAGATAAATGTCGCTGTTCTTTATGCATGGGGAGAAGGTATGGTACATGATAAAATGAAAGCCTATGAAAACTTAAAAAAAGCACTAAATGCAGGGCAAAGTCAAGCTAGTGGATATCTTGATAAGTTATGTAAAGAGAGTGCCTGGGTCTGTAAAGATTAAGTATTGTAAAAGTGGTGATCACGATTGGACTTGAACCAACGACTTCTTCCATGTCAAGGAAG
>CAZQOC010000085.1:0-6769 GCA_964594745.1 uncultured Sulfurovum sp. | reverse complement strand
TGGATAAAGCAGGGCCCTCCTAAGGCCTAGCTCGAGGTTCGAGTCCTCGTGGGGATACCAATATGTCTTAATCGCAATCAATAATTTTCCTAAAGCGTATGATACAATACATTCAAGGAGTAGCAACATGTCCTCTAAAAAGAATCTAGGTCTAAAAGAGCTTATAGCCATTGCAGTTGGTGGGATGGTAGGTGGTGGTATATTTACCATTTTGGGTATTTCTGTTTCTATGGTGGGGTTTTTGGCTCCCTTTGCCATTGCTTTAGGCGGCGTGATTGCCCTGTTTGCTGCCTACTCCTATGTGAAACTGGGTGTTTACTATAAAGATGAAGGGGCAACATATGCCTTTTTTAAACGTACCTATCCTGATTCGCACTTGGCAGCTTCTTTCATAGGGTGGTATACAATCTTTGGATACATCTCCACTTTGGCTCTGTATGCATACACCTTTTCATCCTATAGTATCAGTGGTTCTGAATATGCCCATGATATCTGGGTGCGGAAGTTGGTTGCCATTGCTATTTTGGGTGTTTTTACACTTGTAAACCTTTGGAGTGTCAAAGGTATGGGCAAACTTGAAGATCTGATGGTATATGCCAAACTTACCATACTTTTTGTGATTTCGATGATGCTTATTTACTATGCTAAGACAGATGTACATACATTTGCACAGACATTTACCGAAGATTTTAAAGAAACCCAAACATTACAAATACTCATTGTAGCATCTGTTACTTTTGTCGCATATGAAGGCTTTCAACTGGTTATTAACGCAGTCAATGAGATGGATAATCCTGACAAAAATATACCTAGAGCCATTTATGGTGCCGTGATGCTGGTAGCTTCAATCTATTTCATCATTGCTTTGGCTTCTGTATTGGCCATTCCCGTAGATGACCTTATACGCAATAAAGAGTATGCACTCGCTTCAGGAGCTGAAGATATCATGGGACATTTTGGACGTGATTTAGTCATTATCGGGGCTGTGTTGGCAACTTCTTCTGCTATCTCTGGGACAATGTTTGGCTCATCACGTCAGATGGCACGCATTGCTGAAGATGGGTATCTACCTACCATACTCTCAAAACGAAGTCAAAATAGCATCCCAAGTTATGCGATTATAGCGATGGCTCTAACGGCATCTACACTGATACTCGCAGGTGGATTACAACTTATTTTAGAGTTTGGAAGTATTACCTTTTTGCTGGTCTCTTTACTTATGGCTATTGCAAATTATAAAATACGTAAAGAGACGTGTTCCTCTACACTCTTTACCATCATAGCAATCATCGGTCTTCTTATTGGCTCTACTTTAATCTTATGGTATGAGTACAAAACAAAACCTGAGCAGATGCTTTTTATTCTCATCCTCTACATTCTATTGACTTTGGGTGCATGGGGATACTCTAGAATTGCTTATCATAGAGAAAAATAGATAAATCTATTCATGTTGAGCCACTTGCAGATTACCAAAAACAGCCCACAATTTAAGCTAAATTAAAATTTCAAAAAAACCTTTAGAACCCCGATAGATGCTATAATACTTTACTACAAACATTAAAACTATATCAAAAAACAAAAGGCTTTTTATGACAACTATTTTACCAAAAGTATCTTCAAGTTTATCTAAAATGTGGCATAGGGTTGTAAATATTGAAAGCAGTCTTTTCCCTGCATTGGAAGATGCGTTGAGATTAGAAGAACTCTCTAAAAAAGAACAAAGACTTATCACTATTCTTGACTTTGCAGAGATAGAAAAAAGTATTACCGTTGTAGCTATTACAAATATACCCAAAGATAGAGAAGAAATAGCAAGAGCCTTTATAGCAAAGAGTGTTTACAATATCCAGACCACTAGGGATTTAATAGAGAGGCTGCATCATGACAGAACACTTAGAATAGTTTGTGGATGGAGATATAAACGAGATATACCAAGTGAGTCAAAATTCTCTAGAGTATTTAAAGAGCTAAGTGATACGCAAATAGCTCAAAAAACCCATGAGAAGTTCGTGGAAGAGTATCTAAGTGATAAAACATTTTTCTATAATGCAACAGATGCTACAAAAATACCACTAAGACAAAAGCCTATAAAGGTTGAGCAAAAAGAAAAACCTAAACCAAAGAAAAGAGGAAGACCCAAAAAAGGTGAGACAAGAGAACCCATAAAGCCAAGCATACTCAAACAACAACAGAAAATGCAAACAATAGAAGAGATGCTCGCTTTAGTCTCTACTGACTGCGCTGTAGGTGTAAAACAAAATTCCAAAGGTAATCGTGAAGTATGGATAGGTGGTAAACTTCACATCTCTGCTGTAGATGGAGATATACCCATCACTGCATTTTACTCCGCTGCGAACGTACACGACAGTTCTTTAGCCCTGCCTCTTATGGAAGAGACAAGCAAAAGGGTAAACTATCTGTATGACCTTCAAGATGCTGGATATGATGCAGATATTATTAGGGATGTCTCAAATCACTTAGGACATATCCCAATTATAGACATCAATCCCAAGAACTCAAAAGCACTGAAAGAGACAATTGAACTTATAGAACACGAGAGAAAAGCATTCAAGTATTTAAACCATCATTTAAACTGTGATAAAGAACATCACAATCAAAGAAGCATGGTAGAACGGGTAAACAAATATCTAAAAGATGATTTCGGATGTGATAAGATTTACTATCAAAGAGCTACAAAAGTAGCTTCAGTTTTAGCATTTGGAATTTTATCTATTTGTATACATCAAAGTATCAAGCTTGTTATCTGACAATATCAATAAAAAGACAGAGAATGATACAAATGCTAGACAACAAACCATAAAGCACGGAGTGAAAATGAGGTTTTTTAGAAAATTAGTGAAATTGAGCTAGAATAGTGGAAGTAACCCCTATAGAGATTTTTTTAATCTTGAAAATTACAACGAAAAAGAATTATCTAGTTGGTTGGTTTGAATTTGCAAGTGGCTCTATAGTTTACTCTTATAAAATAAACTGAAGTTTAATAGAAAATATGTCAATATGACATATTTTTGACACTTCATCCAAAAACACACTATTATATCACCATAAAATAACCTAAGGAGTCAAGGATGGAAGGTATGATAAAAGTAAGTTACACAGTGATGTGTAAAAATGATGTGAGTCAAGAAGTCAGTTTAAATGACTTACTCGCAAATGAAAAAGTAATGAAAGCCATCAAAAGTGAGTTTGCCACAGGACTTAGAAATCTTGCGCTCTCAACCAGAGATGAGAGTACTGTCTACATCAAAACGCAAAAAGAGGTCTTTGAGTTTATGGCAAGCAAAAATGACTTTGCAGACCTGCTTGAACTTGCAGAAGAAGACGCACGCAAACACAAACGGTTTAAAAAAGAGTGTGATGGTGTGGAGCTTGTTGATATTGTGACGGTAGATTAACTCTACCGCTAGATTACATATGTTTTCTCATGGACTCTACAAAGTCAGTAATATCATCTGAGAGTGCCTGTAGGTCTTCTTCATGTTCTACTTCATCTGCAAGTATCTGACTGACGATGTCGTATGTGACGATGTCTTTGTCTTTTACAGCCTCTGCAATGCTTGCATAGGTGCTGATGGCGCACTGCTCGCCCTTAATGGAATCTTCCAATATAGAAACCACATCAAAATCTTTCGGTTCTTCATACCCACAGTTAGTGTGTGTAAACCAATCTTTAGGATTAAGTAAAGGGGTACCACCAAGTTGCAAGATTCTATCAGCCACCAAGTTGGCATGGCGAAGTTCATCTGTAGCATGTTGTTCCAACTCAGCGATAGCTGCATCTTTCATGATGCCTTTAATGACTTTTGCTTCTATAAAGTACTGGTAGTACGCCAACCACTCATCTGCATAGGCTTTGTTAAGCATCGTAATCACTTCTGATATCTCTATACCTTTAATAATCGAATTACCTCTTTTTGCCATTTTGAATCCTTTCGTTATAATATAATTTATTATAGAACTTCATAACTTAGAAATATATTAATATTATTTATTTGTTGATAATTTTTATCTATATTGTTTTTTGATTCTTTTAAGATATACTATCACATGGCAAAGAAAAAGAAAAAATACCTCATAAAACTGAATAATAAAATACGAAACTACTTTCATGGACTTCCCTTTGACGAGGGTATTGCTACTGTGGATGACGGCAAACTTATAGAACTCATTATGCTACTTGAAATCTCTATGCCTTCACATTCACGTGAAGAGATGGTGCGTATGCTTAGACGTGTCTGGTCAGAAGAAGGGGCGGGAACGCGTGAGCTGATAGTCTCTTACCTGACGAAAGGACACAAGGCTGTCCACAGTGGAAAACGCGAAGAACAAAATGGTGAGCATGGTTCCGACAAAGTAGGAAAAATACTCAGCATTCTCTCTACCATGGAACACACACAACAAGAAGAGAACATCATCCTCGAAGCATTTATAGATGCAAAACATTCCAAAATAAGACCCGATAAGATACAAAATAAACTGCATTACTTACGCATAAAAAACAGACTCAATATCTTGGAAAAGGCACTGGATGCCACTTTTACCAGCGAAAATGAAATGGAGTTTTACCATCGGTTTGCCTTTGAACTGAAAGAGATAGATTTTTCTAAACTACTTTTATGTAAAACAGCCTCTTTAGACATGGATCACATGTCCAGTGATGATGAAGAGATGATAGCGCAGCTACGTATTATAAAAGAAGAAACCATCAAGCAGAAACAAGAAGAGTTGACACTTTTTCTTACTCTGCTAAATACCAAAGAACACCCCTATTTGACGTATGAGGAGATAGCACAATCACTCAAAAGTATGCCTACTGATTCTCCTCTTTATCATGTACCTATATCACCAGCTATTGTAGAAAAAATATTAACTAATATTAGTAATAAATACGAAGTGTATGAAAGCAGTGACCACATCATGATAGAAAAAGAGAAGAACCATGATTTATTTGGCACAATTCTTTACTATAATACTTCGGTCTCTTATGAAAAACCTTTCCTCTACACTCTCATTTGGAAAGGTGCCGAGTTACCCGTTAAAGAAGACATCAACGGTGTCAATGACAATCTTTTGGCACACTTCAAAGTTGCCATAGATGATGTACTTGAAGAGATGAGGGAGATGAGCGAAAAACTGGATATAGATGAGTCAACACTGCATGAATTCATCGTGCGTTTTACCGAGCCTCAGATACGTGCCTCTAACACACTTAAGTTTAAAGAAAAAAGCAAAAGACGTATACTCTTTCATTTTGCTGAGTACATCAAACCTCTGCTTGAAAAACAAAAACGTGAAGAGTTGCTTGCCAAAACCATCCGTGACTTTAAAAACCTCTTTCCTTTGGCAAGAGAGCTTAAACGCAAGATAGTCTTTCATGTGGGACCTACCAACTCCGGTAAAACCTACGCGGCACTCAAAGAACTTGAAGCGGCAACTACGGGCTACTACCTCGCACCCCTACGTCTCTTGGCATTAGAAGGTTACGAGAACTTACAAAAAAACGGTGTGCATGCCTCACTCATCACAGGAGAAGAGGAGATTATAGATGAAGAGTCTACACATATCTCTTCTACCATAGAGATGATGAACGGCTCAGTAGATGTCGATGTCTGTGTCATAGACGAGATACAGATGATAAGTGACCGTGACAGAGGCTGGGCATGGGCCAATGCACTCATGGGTGCTCCTGCTAAAAAAGTGATACTCACAGGCTCTGCCAACGCCCTGAGCGCAGTAACTGAACTTTGTGACTACCTTGGTGAAGAGCTTGAAGTGATACACTTTGAGCGTAAAAATGAACTTACCATGATGCACAAACCTGTTTCTATGAAAAAGATAGAACCACAAACTGCCATCGTAGCGTTTAGCCGTCGTGATGTACTTTCACTCAAACAGCAACTCTCTGAGCACTACTCCGTCTCGGTGGTGTACGGAAACCTCTCGCCTGAAGTACGTCGTGAAGAAGCCAGACGTTTTCGAGAAGGAGAAAGCCAGATACTTGTCTCTACTGATGCCATAGCCATGGGACTCAACCTCCCCATAAAAACCCTGCTCTTTGCCAAAGACAACAAATTTGACGGCTTACGCAGACGTGAACTCCTGCCTACAGAAGTCTCTCAGATAGCAGGACGTGCAGGACGTTACGGCTTTGAAGAAAAAGGATACGTTGGAGCGCTTGATGACAATACACTTGAGACTATCACTTCACTCTTTCATGCCCCACTCCCAGACATAGAACTGCCCGTCTCCGTCATGGCATCTTTAGAACACGTGATGCTCATAGGAGAGATACTCGAAACGGAGAACATCACCACCATACTAGGCTTTTTTGCTGACAATATGGAGTTTGACGGACCTTTTAACGCTGCAAACATCGACTCCATGCTAGAGATAGCCGCCATTGTAGATGAGTATCATCTTGACCTCAAAACACGCTTTTACTTAAGCTGTGCACCTGCGAGCATTAGCTCACCTTACATCGAGTCTGTCTTTCACAGATACATCAAACAGGTTGAAGCCGGAGGACAAGTACTCTACATTCCCCCACGTGACCTGCCTGCCTTTGCACAGACCAATGACATGCTTCTCAATGCAGAAGACCGCGTACGTGAGATATCCCTCTACTTGTGGCTGAGTTTTAAATTTCCAGATATTTTTCAAGATACAGAAAAAGCCCTGCATGCTAGAGTAAGACTCAACAACTACATAGAAAACTCCCTACGTCAGGGGCACTTTACCAAGCAGTGCC
>CAZQOC010000084.1:0-6834 GCA_964594745.1 uncultured Sulfurovum sp. | reverse complement strand
GGTGTAGTATGCGAATCTCCATAAACGGTAGCAGAAGAGGAAAAAACGATGGTTTTACAATGATATTTTGCCATTGTTTCACATAGGACTATAGTACCATAAATATTATTGTCATAATAAACCAGAGGTTTTTCAACAGATTCACCTACAGCTTTGAGCCCAGCAAAATGGATAACAGCATCAATGTGATAGTTTTCAAATGCCTGTGCTAAATCATTTTTATTGCGTATATCACCTTCAATGAGTGTAATATTTTGTCCGACAATCTTTTCTACTCTTTTAATACTTTCTTTTGAGGCATTTGAAAAGTTGTCAAAGACAACAATGTCATACCCTGCTTCAATGAGCAATATGGCAGTGTGTGATCCAATATACCCAGCACCTCCAGTAACTAAAATAGTCATTGTCTTCCTCTCTTTATTCTTCTACTAGAAGTATAACACTAAAAACTAAGTTTCAAGCCACCGTAAAAGCTATTGTTAAAAGTTTTATCATTACTGTTGTAGTTGGTAGAAATATTGCGGTATCCTGTGAAAAGATGAATATTTGATATGACTTCCATGTCTGCTTCCAGTCTAAAATCAGAATAGTTATCGGCATCTCTAAAAGAGAGGACTGAAGGAGCATAGGCAAGATTTAAAGAGAGTGAAGTGGTAGGTATGCTGTCTTTAAGTGGTAGTTCATAAGTAGCTTTTGCCATGAGGGGGAATGCTAAAAAGTCACTTGCAAAAACACCTTTGAGACCAAATGCAAGTGTTAGTCCTTCAATGCCTTGTAGTCTATTCTGTCCAGAAAAACCTATGCGAGTCAAGTTGTCTCCATCTGAACGAAGGTAACTCGTATCTAAAATATATGTTGTACCATTTGCATAATCGGCAAGTGTATTGAGATTTACTGAAGCAAGCACCTTAACATCGTCACTGTTGATATCAATACCAATGCTATTTTCTGCATGTATAGTACTAGAGAAGAAAAGAGTTGCTATGAGTATGTTTCTAAGAGTCATAATTTGCCTTTAATATTTATTCATATAATAATAACATAATTTTTAAAAGATAAACTTGATTTATAGTATTATTGATATAATGTCAAAAATATATATAAGAGATACCTATGAAAAAAATAACTTTTTTTATAATTACTATGACTTCATTGCTATGGTGTGATGGGGCAACACTCTATTTACAATGTGCTGAGTGTCATGGTAGTCATGGAGAGAAGAGTGCCTTAGGAAAGTCAGGCATTATTAAAGGATACAGTGCTTCACATTTGTATGCACAAATAAAGCGTTACGCACAGGGTAAACAAAATACGTATGGGTATGGCTCTTTGATGAAAATGCAAGTAGCAAACTTAAAAGATAGAGAGATGAAGGCACTTTCAGAATATATCGCAAGCTTTAAGTAGATTAATCCGGTGGCATATAGTTTTGTTTATGTGACTTTTTCTTGTTTAACTCTTTTTTTTCTTGATATTGCTTTTTCTTTTCTTCCATCATGGCTGCATCTTGCAGATCTTCTTCATTGTCATGACGTACAGCATCTATAAATTTACTATGATCATCAAATTGTCCTGTTTTGACAGCCCATATTAAGGCGATAAGTCCTAGTGCCCCTAAAAATGTCGAGACCCCAATCATTAAAATAACTATACTTTCTGACACTATATATCCTTTAATTTTAAATGTTTAATACGTAATGAATTACTTACTACAACCAACGAACTCAAAGACATTGAGAGCGCAGCAACAAGAGGATTGACATATCCCAGTACTGCGAGGGGTACAGCTATGACATTATACAACAATGAAAAACCTAAGTTTTCTTTGACTGCTCGAAATGTACGGTGAGAGATTTTATAGGCTTTATAGATACTTTCTGGTTTTTCATCAAGAAGGACTACATCACTGATATTAATAGCCACATCCGCACCATTACCCATGGCAATGGCAATATCTGAAGAAGCAAGTGCAATAGCGTCATTGATACCATCTCCTACCATCACTACAACATCCCCTTTTTGATGATACTTCTCTACAACATTGGCTTTGTCTTGAGGTAAAAGTCTTGCTTGTACGTGGGTAATGCCAACTTGTTTGGCTACTTTCATGGCACTCTCTTCATGATCTCCTGTGAGCATCACCACTTCTATACCTAAATTTTGTATGTGTTTAATGGCGCTTGCTGCACCCTGACGTATAGTATCTGTGAGTTCAAAACGTGCTACAAGCACATTATCAATGGCAAAGAAAAATAGTGTGTTTTTTGAGTCATCATTGAGGGGTACGCCATTTTCTTGTAGAAGTAAGCTGTTTCCTCCTAAAAGTTTTTTATTTTGATAACTCGCAGAAATACCTTTGGCTTCTATACTTTTAATAGTTTCTAAATTGTAGGAAGTGAGTGATTCGTATGTCTCTTCAAGGTAGGTTTTGATACCTTTAGATATGGGGTGATTAGAACTGCTGACTAAAGCAAAAAGTAGTGAAGGCTCAAAGGATTCATACATTTTTACATCTACAACAGAAGGTTTTCCCTCGGTGATGGTACCTGTTTTATCAAGTGCCAGTACATTGGATTTTGCCATGGTTTCTAAAAATGTAGCTTCTTTGAAAAGAATGTTATGTTTAGCTGCCACACCTATGCCGACAAGTGTTGCCATAGGTGTAGCCAAGCCCAATGCACAAGGACAGGCAATGACAATGACAGAAATACCAATGATAAGTGCTGTCTCGAAACTTCCCATAAAAAAATACCATCCCACAAAAGTGAGTAGGGCAATGAGAAGAATGACAGTAGAAAAATAGCCAGATATGGTATTGGCAAGTTGCTCAATACGCGGTTTTTTAGTAATAGACTCTTCAAGCAGATTGACAATAGAGGATAAAAGTGAAGAAGAAGCATCTTTATTTGCCTCATAATGCACCACTGAATCTAAGCAGAGTGAACCCGAGAGTATTTCATCGCCTTTTTTCTTGTATATAGGTTCATTTTCACCTGTAAGTGAAGACTCGTCAAATGAGGCTTCTCCTTGGACGACGATACCATCAATGACAACTTTTTCACCAGGCTTGAGTTCTATCTTGTCACCGATGCACACGTTTTCTACAGAAACTAAAGATTTTACACCCTCTTTTACGGTAGTGACTTCTGTAGGTGTACTACCCATAATGCTGTCTAGCGTATCAACGGCCGATTTTTTACTCAACACTTCAAGGTACTTTCCGACAAGCACAAAGGTGATAATCATCACCACAGAATCAAAATAGACTTCACCTTTGTGGCTAAGCATGGCATAGATAGAGTAGATGTAGGCAGACAGGGCACCAGAGGCTACCAGAGTATCCATGTTGACAATATGGTTTTTATATCCATAATATGCGCCTTTAAAAAAGACCCATCCTGAGTAAAAGAGTACAGGCGTAGCCAGTATAAATTCAGCCCAATTGAGAATATCTTTAAAAGATTGTTGTATACCTCCAAAATAACCTGCATAATGTGCGATAGCCAACCACATAATATTCATCGCACCAAAGACTGCAACAAGGATGCGAGTATAGTAAGATTTTCGGGTGTTAGTGGCTCTTTCTTCTTGGAGCCTCGGATCATAAGGGTAGGCGTTATAGCCTATGGAGCGAATGGTATCTATCAGTTGTGAAAGTTTTACTATCTCGGGATCCCAGATAATTTTGGCTTTGTTGTTTGTGTAGTTTATGCTGGCTTCCAAAACACCCTCTGTTTTATGAAGTACCTTTTCATTGAGCCACACACAAGCAGAGCAGTGTATGCCTTCAATGATGAGGTGTATTTCGTGTAGTCCATCTTCATCCACTTTAATATATTTATTTTTAAATCCCTCTAGATCAAACTTTTCCAAGTCACTTTTTTCTTGTTGTGCTGGTTGAAGTTTTGTGTCACCTAGCTTGTCATAAAATGTCCCTAATCCTTCAGAATTAAGAAGGTGATACACGCCTTGACAACCATTACAACAAAAGTAGTGTCCATTCTCTTTGATCATCATCTCTTCAGGAAAGGTAAGGTTACAGTGCGTACAGGCCACTTCTGCCAAGGGAGTTCCTTATAAAAGTTATTTGAAGTGATTATTTTATCTAAATAAGGGTAAAATTCCCTATGGAAAATGCACTATTATTCACATTCGTACTTGTATTGGCAGAACTTTTTGAGGCATGGATACAGCGTTCTGAAACACTCTTTGGTGTTTTACAGAAATTATATGTCTATTATGAAAAAAGTATTTTTCTCTTTTTTTTGATACAACCAGGTTTTTATGTCATTTTGTTTATTGTACTTTGGACAGGGGTACTTAATGTGAGTATGGTTTTTCTATTGGCAATTAAAATTTTTGATATGTTCTATAAAATAGAACTCATTAAAAAAGTATTTATAGAACGTGAAGTCTCTTCAGAAATCGTACAAATGTTGGAATGGAAAATGCCATCATGGTTTTTTTTAATGGGAGTAGGGATGTATCCTCCCTTACTTTTTTATGCTTTGGTTTGACTTTTTAGCTAAAAAGCAATATAATACTCCCACTGCTACGTGAGTATTTACGTAAAAATCTTCACAATTCATACCTAAAACAAGAGGAAATATGAGCGACACAAAAAAATCTTCTGGCAATCATGCCAATAAAAAAAATAGAACCCATGTACCAGTCAATGGACACAAAATAGAAGATCTTCAACAACTCCCACTTACAGAACTTGTAAATATAGCCAAAGAAGTAAAAGTTGAAAATCCAAATGAATTTCAAAGGAAAGACCTTATTTTTGAAATTTTAAAATCACAAGTCTCTGCTGGAGGGTTCATCCTCTATACAGGGATTTTGGAGATTATGAATGATGGCTATGGTTTCTTGCGTTCTATCGATGGAAACTTCGCAAACTCATCAAATGACACTTATGTTTCTGGTACACAGGTCAAACGATTTGCGCTTAGAAATGGTGACATCGTTACTGGGCAGGTACGTTCACCTAAAGACCAAGAGAAATACTATGCATTACTTAAAATAGAAGCTATCAATTACTTAGCTCCTGAAAAGTCAAAACAACGTCCTCTTTTTGATAACTTGACTCCACTTTATGCGATGGAACAGCTCAAAATGGAGTACAACCCAGTCAAAATGACAGGACGTGTACTTGACCTCTTCTGCCCCATTGGTAAAGGACAAAGAGCGCTTATTGTTGCACCTCCAAGAACAGGTAAAACTGAGCTTCTTAAAGAACTCGCTCATGGTGTGACACATAACAATCCTGATGCTTCACTCATGGTACTTTTGGTAGATGAAAGACCAGAAGAGGTCACAGATATGCAACGTTCTGTCAAAGGGGAAGTGTACGCTTCAACGTTTGACCTTCCTGCGCAAAACCATGTAAGAACGGCTGAGATGGTTATAGAAAAAGCCAAAAGACGTGTAGAGATGGGGAAAGATGTAGTGATACTCCTTGATTCCATCACAAGACTAGCACGTGCATATAACACAGTGACCCCAAGTTCAGGTAAAGTACTCTCTGGTGGTGTGGATGCGAATGCTCTACATAAACCAAAACGTTTCTTTGGGGCTGCTAGAAACATAGAAGAGGGTGGGTCTCTTACTATCATTGCTACGGCATTGATTGACACAGGTTCTCGTATGGACGAAGTCATTTTTGAAGAGTTTAAGGGAACTGGTAACTCTGAAGTGGTGCTTAGTCGTCATGTGTCAGAACGTCGTATTTACCCTGCTATAGATGTGACCAAATCAGGTACACGTAAAGAAGAACTTATGGTAGATGCCCTTACGCTTCAGAAAGTGTGGGCACTACGTAATGCAATGCAAAACATGGAAGAGGTGGAAGGACTGAAGTTCCTCTTCTCTAAAATGATGAAAACCAAATCCAATGAAGAATTCCTCTCTATTATGAATGAGGGTGCATAGTTACCGATGCAAAAATCTTTTGCCAATTCTGAACCGAAAGGTGAAGCTTTAGTGAGAGGAATTGAGGGTGAGCTTTGCTTATCTTCAAGGAGAATACGTATAGGCATCTTTGACTCTGGCTTAGGTGGTTTGACTGTGGTTCAAGCACTAAGCCAAGTTATCAAAGGTGCTGAACTTTTTTACATCGCAGATACCAAACATGCACCCTATGGTGAAAAAACCACCGATGAAATACTCCAATACTCTCTTGATATTACCCAATACTTTATAGACAAGCATCAGATTGATGCTCTTATTATTGCTTGTAATACAGCGACATCCGCGGCCATTGCAACACTTAGAGACAAATATCCTGAACTGATTATCATCGGTACTGAACCAGGTATCAAACCTGCTATAGAACAAACATGTACAGGGAAAATAGGCGTACTTGCAACTCCAGCAACACTCAGAGGCGAGAAGTATCAGCAATTGGCGTCTACTTTGGCTACACAAAAAGATGTGACCCTGTTTGAACAAGCATGCCCTGGTTTGGTTGAACAGATTGAAAATGGAGAATTTGAAAGTTTGAAAACCAAAGAGATGTTAGAGTGTTGGCTAGTACCTATGCGCGACAATAGTGTAGATACTATTGTTTTGGGCTGTACCCATTATCCGTTAGTCTCTACTTTGATTGAAGAGGTGATGCAGTGTAAACTTACCCTCATTCATACCGCAGAAGCTATTTCTAAAAGGTTACTTACTTTAGTAGAAGCACAAGGGCATATCAACCAAGGCAGATTAGAGATAAAACTCTATTGCACAGATACTATTAATCATAAGACTGTAGGCACTTTATTGCAAAGTGACGAAAAAATGCAAAAAATAAATATTTGAAAAAGTTAATTTTACAAAAAAAGA
>CAZQOC010000083.1:1778-6852 GCA_964594745.1 uncultured Sulfurovum sp. | reverse complement strand
TTGTACTGCGACAAAACAGAAAAGAGTAACCAAAAAAGAAAAAAACGCAACCACTATCGCGACTTCAAATTAGTTATGTTTTATTACTTTGTTCAGGGTGCCAATTACTTAACTTAAAAGCTTTTTCACCATCTGGTTGATGCGTCCACCATCTGCACGACTTCCTATGGCAGATTTTGCAGCACCCATGACTTTACCCATATCTTTCATACTTTGGGCACCGACAGTGGCTATAACTTCTTTGAGTGTCGCTTCAAGTTCTGCATCGCCCATAGGTTCAGGAAGGTAGGCTTTAACAATGGCTATTTCCGCATCTTCTTTTTCTACTAAGTCATCACGTCCTGCATCAGCAAATTGTGTTTTTGCATCTTCTCTTTGTTTAAGATACTTCATTAAGATAGCCTCTACATCTGCATCGCTCACATCTCTACGTTCATCGACCTCTATTTGTTTGATACTTGCTTGTATGTTGCGCAGTGTGTCTCTTTTGACCATTTCTTTGGCTCTCATGGCATCTTTTACGTCAGATTTTATTTGATCTTTTAGGCTCATGGTTGTCACTCCTGTAATTTTATTTGATTATACTATAATCCCACTATGATACTTACTATAGAAGACAAACAATTTGATACAAAAGAGATTACACAGCTCTACCCAGCAGTTGTGATTAAAACAGGGTATGAAGAAGAGACAACACAAGTCAGCCTTGAATGGATAGAAGTGGAAGGTAAAGATAAAGTAGAAGTTGTGGGTTATGGACTTTTCCTTATCTTAGGAGAAGAAGAAAAACACTCTTTTATTTTTGATACGAAAGAAGAGATGGATGAAGCTGCAGGAAAAATTGCAGCACAGTTACAAAGATAGAATTTTTCTTTAGATTTAAGTTAGATTATTCTATGATGTCATATAAACTTTTGGAGAAATTATGTCAGCATTTCAACTCTTATTGCTTATTGTTGCAGGAGTCGTTTTTTACCTCTTTTTTAAACAATTATTTTCAGGAAACCACCCAAAACGTGGGGTAGACTTTAAAGCCAAGATATCCGATGAACAGCTAGGCGGTATTAACCGTCCTGATAAAACATTTTCTACGCCTACAGTCGAACCTACACGTATAGAACAACTTCTTACTATGGCAGATAAGGCTATAGAGAACAAAGATTTTGATGAGGCCAAAAAGGCTTTAGGTTCAGCACTTATCATAGAACCCAATAATGTAGATGCTTTACAAAAAATGGGTTTTGTTTCTATGCAAACAGAAGACTATAACGAAGCAAAAGAGAGCTATGAAAAACTCTTGTCTTTGGATGAAAACGATGATATGGCACATGATTTATTGGCTAATGCTCTACATAAACTTGGGGATGAAGAAGGAGCAGAAAAACATCATGAAAAAGCAATTGAGCTTGATCCTGAGTATGCGCCACATCATTTCAACTATGCCAATACTTTATATGATTTAGGTCGTACCAAAGAGGCATTGATAGGGTATAAAAAAGCCTATGAACTTGACAGTTCTATAGATGTAGCTAAAGAGATGATAGAAAAACTGGGAGAATAGTCATGAGTAGTAATGGATGTTTTGTCACACAAGAAGCCACAGAGGAGATACTTCTTCGTGTCACCAATGTGTGTGGTGAGTGTTATGATGATTTGAAAGTGGGCGATACCATTCATTATGATATGCAAAACTATCGATATCTATGTGATTGTTGTCAAGAGAAACTGTGTGCGCGGATGAATGAGAATTGTGAAGTAGTAAGAGAAGAAGAGGATGCGGGACTCTTTTGTTAAAGTAGGTCTTTCTTCTCTTTAGAAATCTTAATTATTTACAATATATTTAATAGCATTCACATAGCTTAGATTGTTGAGTTTAATGCCTTTATAGGCTATATCAAATGCTGTACCATGGTCTACTGATGTTCGCAAAATAGGCAGGTTCAGTGAGACATTAATACCTTCATCAAAGTAGAGTGCTTTAAGAGGGGCGAGTCCTTGGTCATGGTACATTGCTATGTAATGCATATAGTTTTTTCTTACATTTGGTGTGAAAGCCACATCAGGAACAAGAGGATTACTGTAGGTTGGGGTGCACCCCAAGGGCACTTCTTTCAGGGCGTTCTCACCCCGACAATAACTTGGATTAATCATTAAATTCACATTATCAATGGCCTTTTGAATGATACGCTCTTCATCACCTAAAACCCCATCATCTCCAGCATGAGGATTGAGTCCCAATACGCCTACGGTACTTTTAGGTTTTGCTGTCTTGTAGAAGTCAAGTAAAAAACGTGTCAAATCTTCTTCGTTGATGCTAGCAGCTACCTCTTTAAGTGGTATATGCTCAGTGAAAAGAGCAACATACATCTTTTCACACCCTAACATCATAATGGCCTTAGCATCAAAGAAATCACGTAGGGCATCGGTATGACCTTTGTATTGTACTCCTGAGAGTTCCCATGCCTTTTTGTGTATGGGCAGGGTGCAGATGGCAGCTACTTCTTTGTTTCGTGCTAGTTCTACCGCTTTCACAAAAGAGGCATAGGCATAGGCACCACTCTCTTTGCTGACGTCACCAGCTTCTATGTCAAAGTGTGGAGCGATGTTTTCGATGGTTTGAAAATCATCGGGGATAGAAATATCTAATTTTCGTGCAGCTTGTTCTAACATATGTTTATCTATGCAGTACAGAGGTGTGATTATTTGTGCAATAGTATGATGGTTTTCAAAGGCAAGTTGTATGCCGATACCATTGAGGTCACCGATACTTATGGCTACTTTTTTTTTCATCAACGTATTAATTTTGCTTTCATATCTAAAATCGCTTGTTCCAAGCCAACATACACAGAACGCGCGATAATGCTCTGTCCGATGTTAAGCTCCTCAATCGTCTCTATCTCGACGATGTCAGAAACATTTTGCATATTGAGTCCATGTCCTGCTGCTACCCTGAGTCCAAACTCCATGGCATCACAGCTAAGCAGACGAAGGTTACGAAGTTCATCATCAAGCATTTGTTTGAGTATTTTCCGTGAGAGTTCTAACTCTGGTATGGTGTGATGTGTTTTACTAAGGTTTGTGTAGAGCATGGCATAGACATTTGCATATTTACCTGTATGAAATTCTATCCATTCGACGCCTAAGTCCAATGAAGCTTTGACCGCTTCAAGGGTAGGGTCTATGAAGAGGGAGACTTCTATCTCTTGGGCATGCAGTCGTTTGATAGCCTCTTTGAGCTTAGGTTGTTCACCTGTGACTGCCAGTCCTCCCTCTGTAGTCACCTCTTCACGTTTTTCAGGTACCAGTGTCACACGGTGAGGGCGTAACTCACAGGCGATGTCTATCATGCTTGGCTCTGTGGCACACTCAAGATTCACTGGTAGCGTAGAGAGTGCTATGATATTTTTGGCATCCATGTCTTGCATGTGACGTCTGTCTTCACGAAGGTGTATGGTGATTTGATCTGCTCCAGCACGTTTACAGATGCTTAGTGCATCCAATGGGTCAGGGTCTGCTACTTTCCTGGCTTCTCTTAGTACTGCGATGTGGTCAATGTTTACGCCCAAGTACATCATAATCCTTTAATGTATAATTGGATAAATTATAGCCAATAATTGATTAGGAGATGTAGATGGCAGACAAAAAAGCACTACCCATCAACAAATACAAACATATCAAACACAATATAGGCAATGGCAGACCGACCATTTTAGCCTTTGGGATGAGCCATTGTTACTCCTGTTTGGCGATGTCTCAGGTCTTTGTTGAAGTGTTAGAGGTGCACCCAGAGTATCAAATCTACTCCATAGACTCTCAAAAAGACCGCCTCATTGCCCGTGATACCTACAAACTCAAAGAGATGCCTACATAAATCTTTTTTAATGAAGTAGGTGAGGAGGTATTTCGGCATACTGGGGCGTATAAAAAGCCTGTGCTTGATATTATTTTGAAGAAGTGGGGATTTGTTTGATTTTGTGGTATAATAATTCAAATATAATAAAGGATTTTCATGACTGCAAAAATGAATCAAGTAATGAGTGAACTGGAAACATTAAGTGCATCGGAAAAAGGGATGATTGCCCAGTATCTTATAGCTTCTTTGGATGACAAAGAAGACAAAAATGCTTCTGAAAAATGGGCTACACTTGCTAAAAGCAGATATGATGAGTTGGTATCAGGTAAAGTACAGTCTGTTGCATGGGATAGTATAAAACAAAATATTTTAGGTTAGTCTGTGAAGCAGATACATTTTCACCCGAATGTAGAAAATGACATTAATGGCTCTTTTTCTTGGTATGAAAAGGAACTAAAGGGTTTAGGTTTACAATTTATCTCAGAGTTAGAGCAAGGTTTTGATGCTATCTCCTATGCTCCTTCCACTTGGGTGACTTTCGAGCATGGATTTAGAAGATATATTCTTACACGTTTTCCTTTTTCTGTTGTTTATAAAGAAGAAGAGAGTGCGGTATATGTTGTTGCCGTGATGCATAACAGTCGTAATCCTGAATATTGGAAAGATAGGATTCAGTAATCTAGTATCATAGCTCCAGCTGTGATACTGCCTATCGGTATATGAGGTTACTGTAGAGTTTGAATACTGATAGAGGATAACGAAGTTGGAGCTTCGTTATGCGTTAAAAGTTTAGCGGACCTATATATTCTCCCCAGTAAAATAAATAACCTTGAGTTTCTATGTCTGGTATTTCAAATGAGATACGCATATTTATTATATTTGCATTTTCATTCCAGTCATTAGCTAGTGTTCCATCATTATTTAATGTATATACTTCAAAATAGTTTTCGCTGAGATTGTCACCTAGGTTTTTTTCATAACCAATCTCATAATTATTTTCTTTTACTAGTTGAATATCATAAAAATCAAATTTAGATAATGGTAGAGCAACTTCCATATCAATGTTTACAAATTTGTGGTTTGCTTTTGCGTGTATAGAATTAGCTGTACGATCATTTCTTGTTTGACTTACTTTGACTTGTTTTATGGTTATTGTATCTTTATTAAAATCACCTTTTTCTAGAGTCATAAAAACAGTAGGAACCCAAGACCGAGCTGTTA
>CAZQOC010000083.1:0-1678 GCA_964594745.1 uncultured Sulfurovum sp. | reverse complement strand
TTAATCCTAAAATGATTTTTCTGATGGTATTTACCTTTGTGATGTACTATGAAGTTTCCAAAATATGGTATATCAGATTTATATTTAATAGACTAATTAAAACCAACTCCTAACCAAAATTACGTTAAAATCGAAGTAATATTATTGCAAAGGTTTTTAACATGGAAAAAAGAACAATCAAAAAAGCAGTACTGGCGTATTCTGGTGGGCTTGATACGAGTATTATTTTAAAATGGCTTCAAGATGAGTATGACTGTGAAGTGGTTACATTTACTGCTGATTTGGGTCAGGGTGAAGAGGTAGAGCCAGCGCGTCAGAAAGCGTTGGATATGGGGATTAAACCTGAAAATATTTTTATTCTTGATCTTCGTGAAGAGTTTGTAAAAGACTTTGTATTCCCTATGTTTAGAGCCAATGCTATTTATGAGGGTGAGTACTTACTTGGTACCTCTATAGCGCGTCCGCTTATCTCTAAAAAACAGATAGAGATAGCACGTCAAACAGGTGCTGATGCAGTCTCTCATGGTGCTACAGGAAAAGGGAATGACCAAGTGCGTTTTGAGCTTGGATACCTTGCACTTGATCCGGATATCGCTGTGATTGCTCCTTGGAGAGAGTGGGATTTAAACTCACGTACCAAGCTATTAGCGTATGCGAAAGAGCATGGCATCGACATCGATGGTAAAGGACAGGAGAAACCTTACTCTATGGATGCAAACCTGCTACACATCTCTTACGAGGGTGAGTGGTTAGAAAATCCATACAACGAGCCAGAAGATGATATGTGGTTGTGGTCTGTGAAGCCTGAAAATGCACCAGATGAGCCTGAGTACATTACTATCACATACGCTCATGGTGACCCTGTGGCTATCAATGGTAAGCAGATGAGTCCTGCAACGATTTTAGAAACACTTAATACGCTAGGTAAAAAACATGGTATTGGACGTATAGACATTGTAGAAAACCGCATGGTAGGGATGAAAGCACGTGGGTGTTATGAGACGCCAGGTGGGACTATTATGCTTAAAGCGCACCGTGCGATAGAGTCTATCACGTTAGACCGTGAAGAAGCGCATATGAAAGATGAGCTCATGCCAAAGTATGCAAAACTTATCTACAATGGTTTATGGTGGTCCCCAGAGCGCCGTATGTTACAAGCTGCCATTGATGCTACACAAGAACAGGTACAGGGTGAAGTGAAACTCAAGCTGTACAAAGGAAATGTCATTGTTGTAGGGCGTAAGTCAGATGTAACGCTTTACTCTGAAGAGCACTCTACCTTTGAAGCAGATGACGTCTATAATCAAGCAGATGCAGAAGGTTTCATTAGACTCAATGCGCTTCGTTTTATCATAGAGGGTAAAAAGCAGCCTGAACGTATCGCTTCACTTATCTCATCAGAAGAAGGTGAGGGTGAAGAAGTCTGTCGTATTGAGACGGGTACATATACCATTTGTCAGCGTATAAAACGCTTCTTTGGGTTTGGCAAAGATGAGAGTCCTGCGAAGCAAGGTAAAGAGTATATTAAGAAAAAGTAGTGTTACTTTAACAACGTTTCCATCTCCTTCAAAACTCTTGAAGGAGAAAAATCTATCACAGACTCTCTACTAATGAGGCTTGGTACAATCTCCAATAAAATATACATAAACCCTATCATCGGATAGAACGCATAGTATTC
>CAZQOC010000082.1:0-6936 GCA_964594745.1 uncultured Sulfurovum sp. | reverse complement strand
TGTAATGGTTTAAGTATTTTTTCGTAGCTTGTATCTTCTGAGTTTGTGAGTGTATCTATCACTTTACGATGCTGGTTTAAGAGCGTGTCAAGTTCTTGTGGAAAGGTATCTAAATTGTCTAGTTTAAAGTTTTGAAACATGGTCAATGGTCATCCGTTTATTTATTTTTTATGATTGTAACATCTATTAGTAAACTTTAGATAAAATATCTATAATTTATATTATGCTACGAGATAGCAAGGAGAAATCATGAAAGTATTGTTAATTAAAGACGTTAAAACACTTGGTAAAGCCGGTGAAATCAAAGAAGTAAAAGATGGATATGGTCAAAATTTTCTTATAGGAAAAGGTTTGGCAAAACTTGCAACACCAGATGTAGTTGAAAACTGGAAAGCAGAGCAGGCTAGAATGGCACAAGAGCTTAAAGATGAGATGACACGTCTTGAAGCAGAGAAAATCACACTGGAAGCCAGCGAAATTAAGATAGAAAAACAGGCTGCACCTGTAGGTATCAAAGGTTCTGTGGGTAATGCAGATATTTCTTCTGCCATTGCAGAACAACTCAATATCGAATTAGATAAAAAACATATCAACCTCAAAAAAGCACTCAAATCTACAGGTATTCATGAGATAGATGCAAAACTTGGGCATGGCATCCATGCCGCACTTAAAGTGAATGTGGTAGCAGTCTAATGTTTCATGCAACGACGATACTAGGATACAAGGCAGAAGGAAAAGCGGTCATCGGTGGAGATGGGCAGGTAAGCTTTGGAGATACTGTACTTAAAGGCAATGCCACCAAAATACGTACATTGGGTGAGGGTAAAGTATTGGCAGGTTTTGCAGGCAGTACAGCGGATGCTTTTAACCTCTTTGATATGTTTGAGACGATTCTTGCAGAAAAAAAAGGCGATTTGTTCAAATCAGTCATAGGTTTTTCCAAAATGTGGCGTAAAGACAAACATCTCCGTCAGCTTGAAGCAATGATGATTGTACTTAACAAAGAACATATTTTCATCCTCTCTGGTACAGGTGATGTTGTAGAGCCTGAAGATGGTAAAATTGCTGCGATTGGATCTGGTGGAAACTATGCGATTTCAGCTGCACGAGCGCTTGATAGACATGCAAACCTTACACCTAAAGAGTTGGTGCAAAAGTCTTTAGAAGTGGCTGGCGATATTTGTATTTATACCAACAAAAATATTAAGTTATTGGAACTGTAAATGAGTAAAATGGATAATTTAACCCCTAAAGAGATAGTAGGTTACTTAGATAAATATGTCATCGGACAGAGTGATGCAAAAAAAACCATCGCTGTAGCACTGAGAAACCGTTATAGACGTATGCAGCTAAGTCCCCAAATGCAACAGGATGTAACACCAAAGAATATACTAATGATAGGTAGTACGGGTGTAGGTAAAACAGAGATAGCAAGACGTTTGGCGAAGATGATGAACTTGCCTTTCATTAAAGTAGAAGCAAGCAAGTACACAGAAGTAGGTTTTGTAGGTCGTGATGTGGAGTCGATGATACGTGATTTGGCAGTAATCTCTTTGCAAATAGTAAGAGAGAGTGAAAATGAAAAGAACAAAGAGAAGATAGCAAACTACATAGAAAATAAAATCATCGAAAAACTACTTCCTCCTCTTCCTGCAGGTGCCAGTGAGCAGAAAAAAGCTGAGTATGATGCGAGTTTTGCGCGTATGCAGGAGAAGTTTGCAAAAGGTGAACTTGACCATCTTAAAGTCAAAGTAACCATGCCAAATAATCCTCAAATGCCAGAAGAGGGTTTACCCCCACAGATGATACAAGTACAAGAGTCTATTGTAAAAGTACTTGGAGGTATGGGCAAAAAAGGCCCAGAAAAAGAGGTAACGGTCAAAGATGCCAAGAAAATTTTAGAGCAAGAGGCCAGTGAAGAGCTATTGGATGAAGAAGCGCTCAAAGCTTTGGCACTTGAAAAAGTAGAAAAAGGCGGTATTGTCTTTTTAGATGAGATAGACAAGGTTGCTGTCTCTACCAATTCACAAGGTAGACAAGATCCAAGTAAAGAGGGTGTTCAGCGTGATCTACTTCCTATCGTAGAAGGTTCAGCTGTGCATACTAAACTTGGCATGGTCAACACAGATCACATCTTATTCATAGCAGCTGGGGCATTTCATGTTTCTAAGCCAAGTGATTTGATGCCAGAACTTCAAGGACGCTTTCCTTTACGTGTAGAGCTTGATAGTTTGAATGAAGAGACACTGTATCGCATTTTGACAGAGCCTAACAACTCATTGATAAAACAGTATGAAGCATTGATGAAAGTCGAGGGTGTGGAACTTGTCTTTGATGAATCAGCTTTAAGAGCCATCGCATCTTATTCGCTTCAGGCGAATGAAAAGACTGAAGACATCGGAGCAAGACGTTTGCATACGGTGATGGAACGTATTTTAGAAGAGATAAGTTTTTCTGCAGATGAACACAGTGGAGAGAAGATTGTTGTGGATGAAATACTTGTCAAAGAGAAAATAGGCGATGTAGTAGAAGATGAAGATACCACAAGGTATATATTGTAATGTTTGAACATGAAAAAGAGGAAATAGATACAAAAGCAGGATTTGTAGCGGTTGTAGGACGTCCTAATGCAGGGAAAAGTACATTGCTCAACCATGTTGTTGGAGAAAAGCTTGCCATGGTTTCTAAAAAGGCACAGGCAACGCGAAAACGTATGAATATCATTGTGATGCATGAAGATATGTATGGAAAAGAGTCTCAGATTATTTTTGTAGATACACCTGGTATCCATGAAAAAGAGAAACTTCTTAATCAGTTTATGATGGATGAAGTACTTAAAGCCATAGGCGATGCAGACTTAATCGTTTTTCTTGCACCTATTACAGATAAGCTCACAGAGTATGAAAAGTTTTTAAAAATGTCTGAGCGTAAAGGAACAAAACATATTGTGTTGCTCACTAAAATGGATCATGTAAAACAAGGTGACATCCTTAAAAAGTTAGGTGAGTATCAAAAGTATCAAGATAAATTTGAAGCGATTATTCCATTCTCGGTCAATAAAAAAGTGGGTAAACGTCAACTACTGGATGAAATATCTAAACATTTACCAGAGTCACCATTTTTATTTGATACAGAAATTTTGACAACGGATAATATTCGAGATATTTACAAAGAGCTCATTCGTGAGTCGATTTTTGAGAACCTCTCTGATGAAATACCTTATGAAAGTGATGTAACTATCGAGAAAATAGATGAAACAGATACCTTGGATACTGTCTATGCAACTATTGTAGTAGAAAAAGATACACAAAAGGGTATGATAGTAGGACAAAAAGGTGAAGGTATTAAACGTGTTGGGAAATCAGCAAGAGAACAGATGGAAATTTTTTCAGGAAAAAAAATATTTTTGGATTTACATGTTTCTGTGAAAAAGGGATGGAGTAAGAATAGAGATGGACTTGAAGAATTTGGATATATAATTTAAAACTTTCTCATCTTTCTCTTAAACCCCATTTCTGGGCGGAAATCTTTAAAGCAAAAGTCAAACAATTAAAAAAAGTTATATTCTTTGAAACTTTTAGACTTTGCTAAGATAGTTTTAATATTATAACATATATAATTGTTCAACAAACAAGGAAGTTTAGTATGTTTTTGAAAAAAGATTCATCAAAAAAATCACAATCTACTGTAAAAAATATTATTACAGTAAATGCATATACCAATAAAAACTATATATTTAAAAATGACACATTTCAAGTTCTTGATAAACTTAGCTATAACATTTCAAACTTTATAACCTCATATCTTTCTAATAAAGATATGATTAATACGACAGTACATTTGAGTCGAAGTATTCCGGAAGAAGATATTGCTGATATACTTGATATCAAAGCGTATGAAGAATTAGGCTTAGATCAAGCCAGTGATTATGTAATTTCTTCTACTGAAGTAGAAAATGCAGGAGAAGAACGAGAATTTCATATTTTTGTTGCAGAACCAGAAGTATTAGAAGAGCTTTATTTACCTATCAAAAACCAAACAAAATATTTGGATCTACTTGTTCCTGCACCATTGCTTTATAAGGCACTTTATAGAAAAGAAATATTACCTGATTCAGGGACACATGGCTTTATTTATTTTACAAAACAAGATGCTTTTGTTACTCTTTATAGAGATGGAGAATTCCTTTACTCCAAGTCAATTGAATTTTCATTAGAACAAATTTATGATAAATATTGTGAGATGACAGGTGAAAAAGTTGATGAAAATGAATTTTTTACGATATTAGAATCAGAAGGTCTTAAGACTACTAATAATGATTATCAACAAAATTTTATGAAGATTTTTGGCGAAGTTTTCATTACCATTAATGATATTATCATTTATGCAAAAAGAGCATTCCAATTAGATAATATTGATCAGTTATTTATTGGTTCTGTTCAAGGAGCTATCGTTGGTTTAGATGAATATAGTCAAAATTATTTAGGACTACAATCTGCAGATTTTAATTTTAATTATAATATCAATACTAATGAATGGTATACGGACCAATTGCAGTATTTAATGCTTCTTTCTGCCTTTGATTATATGGAAGATGAAGGTTCTTTGGTCAACTTAACAATGTTCCCTCGTGCACCCTCTTTTGTAAATCGTGCAGGAGGACAGTTTATTATTGCAACTTTTGCTGCTATTTCTGTTGGGCTTGCATATCCGTTGGTTTATCTAATAGGTTCTTATGTTAATGATGCTAAAATTTATGCACTTAATATTGAGAATAAGAAACTTCAAACTGAAGCAACGAAGTATAAAAAAATCTTAGGTGATAAGAAAAAAGAGATGAGTGTACTAGATGAAAAAATTACTAAGCTAAGTACACAATATAGTGCAAAAACAAAAACACTAACTTCTATCTACAACAAAAAAGTAAATTATCGCCTTAAATCAGGTACTTTTCATGATATTGCTGAAGAGTTAACCAAGTTTGGTGTGAATGTTGATATGATGTATGGAAAAGAAGATACGGTATGGGTTTCTTTAGTAAGTTCAAGTGATAGAAAATTGACAGAGGTGATTCAATATATTTCAGATACACACTTTGATGAAATAAGTCAAATTGATATAGAATTAATTAAAAAAGATCCTGAGAATAACTACTATAAGGGTCTGTTAAAGGTTGAATTAAGATGAAATTTATTGAAGATAAACTAGAAGAACTTGATGCATACTTTGCCCCTAAAAAAGAGAGTGAAAAATGGTTAGTAATCTTAGGTGTCGCAGGTATTATAGCCTATTTAGCTTATACATATTTACTCCCTTATACAGAAAAAATGTATAATAAAAGTGAGAGAAGTAAAAAAAGCATCCAAAAAAGTATCGTTGATAATAATACATATTTAAACTCTATTACTGTTGGGGGAGACAGAGAGTTTTATGTGAAAAAATTTGATAAAGATATTATAAGCAAAAAGAATACCATTGTAGATACAAATAAAAAAATCATATTTATCAATAATAACTTAGATAAACTTTCTGATATGTTGTTTAACCAAAAAAGTTGGTCTAAATTTTTGAATTCTATTACAGATAAAGCTACAGTTCAAGATGTTGAGATTCAGTATATTACCAATAAATATGTTGACAACAATGGTAGTTTTGGATATGTTTTAGAAATTGCTGTTGGGTGCAAAGGTGCATATAAAGGTATTGTGAAATTTATGAACGAATTGGAACAAAATACTTTAGTGACCGATATTTATGGTACTAAGTTTTCATTAGATACTAATTCTTCAGACATTGTTGCAGATATTAATATTTCAGTATGGGGGATTAATCACTAATGAAACATATACTATTATTATCATGCTTGTTGAGTTCTTTAATGTATGCAGATTTATCTGTAAATCAAATTCGCGATATGGTTACAAAAATACATGAGAAAAGAGAAGGAATTAGTCTAAGTACTTTAGAAACAACAAAAGAGCCTTTTGTTAGATTACAAGAAGAGAACAATGTGACTGTATTTGTTGTTCCTGAGAAGGCTGAAGAGACCAAATTGACATTGCATGCCATTTTAAATGGGAAGGCATATATTAATAATCAATGGAAAAGTGTTGAAGATACCATAGGAGGGTTTACTTTGAAATATATTGGAAAAAAAGGTGTTGTGTTGAGAAACAATAACCAGATTAAAAAGCTATTTCTTCACAAGGAAAAAAACAAATTTATTATGCTAGAAGAAAGGATATGAAATGAAAATGACACAAAAAGTAGGGGTAAAAATTTTTATTATATTAACAGTATTATTTTCAACAAATAACTTGTTGGCAAATGATTGTTCTTCTAAATTATTTTCTGTTACTATAGATAGTAAACTTACTATTGGCGATGTGGTTGACAATTTGGCAGATACCTGTGGTTTGACAGTTATTGTGAAAGATGAAGCTGCAAAAAAAAGAATGAATAAAAAATTGTATTATGTTAAATTGAAAAACAGTACTTTCAAAGGCTTTTTAAATACAATTCTAAAAGACAATGACCTTCATTATACAATCACAGGTAATAAATTACAAATATCTTACCTTATTACACGTACATTCCGTATTCACTATATTTCGGGACAAAGAGTAGGAAAAAGTAACGCGCATGTGACAATAGCAAATTCGAATAATTCAGCTTCTTCTACGGGTGGAAGTGCTGGAGGAAGTGCTGGTGGAAGTGCTGGTGGAGCTGGAGTTGGTGGCTCTAAGACAGGCATTTCTATAGAGAGTAATGACGAATTTAAATTTTGGAAAACTGTTGAAACAGAAGTGCAACGTATTTTAATTGGTGCAGCAGATGGAAGTACACACTATACTAAAACGGGTGAGGGCTGGACAGGTCCAGATGGACAAGTATGGGAATATAACCCTTTAGCACCTATTATCAATGCGGAAGCGG
>CAZQOC010000081.1:0-7035 GCA_964594745.1 uncultured Sulfurovum sp. | reverse complement strand
CAGAGAAAAAATCAAAACGTTAAAAATATTGCAAATTGGCATATTTTCACTTTTATACTAAAGATTTACATCATCCATGGCCATATCATATAAGCTACGCAAGAGAGTATGATTACCCCGATAAAATTGAGCTTCAAACCAACACTTGCCATTTTTTTAATACTAATAACCCGTGATGACATCACTATGGCATTTGGTGGTGTTGCGATAGGAAGCATAAAGGCATAAGATGCAGCAATAGTAGCTACCATAAGAAGCATAGTCCCTTCATGTTCTGACATATTTTTTGCAAATTCATAAAAAATGGGTATAGCTATCGACGTAAGTGCTGTATTTGATGTTACTTCTGTAGAAAAAGTCACAAAAAGTGCCACCACGACAAACATCCAAAATAGTGGCATCGCAGAAATAAAACTTAATTTAGATGCAATATCTGCAGCAAGACCCGTAGTAGAAAATGCAGCCGCTATACTAAATCCGGCTCCAAATAAGAAAATAATCTCATAAGGCATCAAACGTGTATCTTCCCAGTTCAAAAATCCTATCTGAGGAACAAACATCAAGAGCCCAAAACTGAGTAAAATCAACTTTTCATTCAAGGAAAAACCAAATATCTGTTTGAAAAAGGTATTGGTCAACAACACAAAAGCCAGCACTGCAACTATAAAATATAACCTTTTTTGTGTACCAGTGAGCTGTGGAATACTATCGTTTATATCTTCAACATTTTCATTTTCTACACCTTGTGCAAGTATCCATGGCATAATCAAAAGCATTAATATAACAACAGGGAGCATGAGTAGCATCCATTCGCCAAATGCCAAAGAAGGTAAGTGATGGTCTTCTAAAAAGCCCATCAATATAAGGTTTGGTGGGGTTCCAATGGGAGTAAGTATCCCCCCAACACTTGCACCATAAGCTGTCGCCAATAAGAATCGAACTTTGAGTCTTGTATTGTCACTTAAAAAAAGTGCTATGGGCATTAACATAAGGGTAATAGTTGTATTGGAGAGTACAGAACTTAAAAATGCCGAAGTAACAGCTAGTGCATAGATAATCCCTGTAGATGTTTTAGGGAAAAAGCTTAAAAGCTTGGCTGAAAAATACTTATGTAAGCCTGTTTTTTCTATCGCAATAGCCAACATAAAGCCACCTAAAAAAAGAAATATAATGGATTTGGAATAATTTGCTGTGACTGCATTGGTATCTAAAATGCTAAAACTAGGAAACAATAAAATAGGCAATATGGATACTGCACCTAATGGCATGGCTTCATTGGTCCAAAGTGTCACTAAAAATGCTACTAATCCTATCAGCGTTGCATGCTGATAAGAGAATGTCAAAAGCGATAGCCCAAACAAAACGAACCCAATCAATACTGCAGTAATGATACCTTTCATCTACTTCCTTCTATCTATATATATTATCAATATATACTAACTCAACATCTTTCAATATTGGCTTAGCTGAGGCCAATGCTTGCATAGTCGTTTTATGTGGATGACCTATGGCTATCGCATACCCTTTCTTTTTTGCTTTTGCCACCGCCAATTTGAGCTGATGATGGATATAAGGGATGGTATGCTTGTTGTCTATAAAAATATCTCTTCTCACGTACGCATCTCCTAGTTCATGTGCTATATGATTGACTTTAGATGAAGCCACCGTAAAACTATCAACAAAAACAAAGCCTTCTAATTTCAAAGCAATATAAAGCTTTTTCATCGCCTTATAATTGGAAGTAAACACAGAACCTGTATGATTATTAATATATTTTGCATTCGGGAAGAGCTTACGTATCTCCATAACACGATCAAGTATCTGCTCATCGGTAAAGGAAGTCATGAGTGTTTTAGTCTGCTTGTTGAATTGTTTGTTACCTGATTCCATAGGAAGATGGATCATATAATGACTTACCTGTTTTGCCAACAGGTTACTATGTTTAGATAATCGATAAGGAGGAAAAATAGAGGGTGTTATTTTTAAACCTAATTTTTTAATTGCTTCTATCTGTCCTCGTGTGTATACATCATCAATAATTATCACCAATCTAGGTTTTTTCCCTCTATATGCCAAAACAGTATTGTGTTTTTGTTTACGCTTAGGTAAGATAGTTTTTTTCTCTTTTACATCTTTATGAACATGTTTAGTAGTATTTTTTAATGGTACTTTTTTAACTATATCTTTTACATTTTTCTTAGGTTTTTTAACTTTTAACTGAGCCAAGTCATCTAGTAGTGCTTTCGTACTGTAATGCTCTTTTGTTTGAATGTTTTTAAGCATTGTATCTCTGTCATTTTTCCCTAAGTAATATCCTAATCCCACAAAAAAAAGTGTCACTAAAATAGCAGTCACAATAAAAATATTTTTCTTAAATGAGGTCTTTTTTTTGGATACACGTTTTTTAGGAGGAGTACTCTTTTTTTTACTAGGTTTTTTTGTACTATTTTTCTTAGGTTGAATTGCCATAAAGTCCACTAATTATTAAATTTTAAATATTATAGCAAAGTGTCGCTTCGTGAAGTAGATGGTAGATTATAAAACAGATAGATAAAAAAGTAAAACTAACTAAAGATTTGAATTTATGGTTTTAATCAGCCAAGAGAGTTAATATTTTTGTTGAGTTGTATTTAGATTTATGAGTTTGGATAAAGAAAAATCAAAAAACAACAATCTAACTAAAGATTTTTAGTTAGTTTGCTGTAGATTTGGAGGTTTATGTGAGGGAGGCTACAGCCCGTAGCTGACCGAACATATCCTCCAAAGATGCAGTGAAATAACTAAAAAAATTAGTTAGTTTCCTGGTCTACGATTTTGTTGGCTGCAATCCATGGCATCATCTCACGAAGCTTATTCCCTGTTTTAGTAATCAACATCTCTTTATCGTTGTTTCTTTCAGCATTCATACGTGGGTATCCTGCTTGACCTTCTAAGATAAAGTCTTTTGCAAATCTACCATCTTGGATCTCTGTTAAGATTTCTCTCATTGCTGCTTTTGACTCGTCATTGATAACTCTCTTACCAGAAACATAGTCTCCATACTCTGCTGTATTAGAGATAGAGTATCTCATATCTGCAATTCCACCTTGGAACATAAGGTCAACGATAAGTTTAAGCTCATGAAGACACTCGAAGTATGCCAATTCTGGCGCGTATCCAGCTTCTACCAATGTTTCAAATCCTGCTTGAACCAATGATGCTGTACCACCACAAAGTACTGCTTGCTCACCGAAAAGATCCGTTTCAGTTTCATCTTTGAAAGTGGTTTCGATAATCGCTGTTCTACCACCACCGATAGCGGATGCATAAGAGAGTGCAAGCTCTTTAGTCGTACCGCTTGGGTTTTGACCTACCGCGATAAGATCAGGAATACCACCACCTCTTACAAACTCAGAACGTACTGTATGCCCTGGTGCTTTTGGTGCGATCATGGTAACGTTGATGTCTTTTCTTGGAATGATTCTTCCATAATGGATGTTAAATCCGTGACCAAATGCGATAGTCGCTCCCTCTTTAAGGTTTGGCTCGATTTCATTTTCATAAATATCTTTTTGATTTTCATCTGGAAGAAGGATCATAACCACGTCAGCTTTAGCTGTAGCTTCAGCTACAGTCAATGTTTCAAAACCTTTAGCAATCGCTTTACTCCATGAAGACCCCTCTGGTCTAAGCCCAATCACCACTTCAACACCAGAATCTCTAAGGTTTTCTGCGTGTGCGTGTCCTTGGCTTCCAAAACCGATCATTGCTACTGTTTTAGATTTGATGATGTTAAGATCACAATCTTTATCATAATATACATTTAAATTTGACATGTATTATCCTTACGTAATTTAATAAATTTGCGCGATTATACCGAAATAATACTTATTATCTTTACTTTTGGGCTGTTAACCTTTTATGCTATAATAATTTTAGATTATATTAAGGAGTAACATTGATTGGATTTTTAAATGAAACTGTCTTATGGTGGCACTGGATAGTCTTTGGGATTGTACTGCTTATCATCGAGATGAGTACGGGTACATTCTTTATGCTCGGTCTGGGTGTTGCAGCCATCATTGTAGGTATGATAGATGCACTTTTGGGGACATCATTTACTATTGAACTTACTGTTTGGATGGTACTTTCTGTACTTGCTATTGCTGCATGGTTTAAATGGTTTAAAGAACCTCACATCACAGACAGTGGACAGTCTAACTACCGTCTAGATACACTAGGTACTGTGGCTGAAGAGATACACCCTCATGCACGCGGTAAAGTCACGTTTGATACACCTGTGCTTGGAAATACTTCCTGGCATGCCACATCTAAAGTAGACTTAGACAAAAATATGCGTGTCAAAATAGTAGAAATTAACGGACAACTCATAGAAGTTGAACCACTCAATTAAACTATAATAAAAAGGAAGAAACATGGAAGCATTAAATATTGTTGTTATATTGGCTATTGGTGTCATCATCACCCTCTATAAAGGGATAAATATCGTACCACAAGGTGAAGAGTGGGTAGTTGAAAGACTAGGGAAATTTTCTCGTACCTTGCAACCAGGGCTGAACCTCATTGTACCCTATATCGAATCTGTTCGTCAAAAGATATCAACCAGAGACATCATTTTGGACATCCCTCAACAGGAGGTCATCACCCGTGATAATGCTGTCATTTTAACCAATGCAGTCACTTTCATACGTGTTACTAATCCTCGTGATGCCCTCTACGGTATAGAGAACTTCAAACTTGCCATCCAACAACTTGTCATGACGACACTACGTTCCATCTTGGGAGAAATGACACTCGATGAGGCTCTTTCAAACCGTGAAAGCATCAAAACTAAACTCAAAGACCAGATAATCGACGATGTAGCCGACTGGGGTGTGACAGTCAAATCTGTAGAGATACAAGACATCAGCCCCTCAGCTTCTATGCAAGACTCCATGGAACGCCAAGCCGCAGCAGAACGTGAAAGACGTGCCATCGAAACCACCGCAGAGGGTAACAAAAATGCTGCCATCTTAGAAGCAGATGGTAAACTAGCCGCCGCAGAGCGTGAAGCCAAAGCACAAATCACCCTAGCCAATGCCTCTGCCGAGGCCATCAAAATGATAAGTGAAAACATCCAAGACAAAGAACTCCCAGCCATGTTCTTACTCGGTGACCGCTACATCAATTCCCTAGAAAAAATAAGCCAAAGTGACAATAGTAAATTTGTCATCTACCCTGCTGACTTGCAAGGTGCTATTAAGGGTATGCTAGGAAATGTGTTTAAAAAATAATTTTCCTAACCCTTTAAGTTTAGAACTTATAATTTACCCCAATAGTCACAGCATCAGAACTCACATCTGCAGGTGCTGTGATAAAAGAAGAAGCTCCCACATCATTTGCAATATTCACATAATCTACAAAGACTAAAATGTGCTCCGTAAAATCATAACTTCCACCTAATCCCCATTGAAAACCTGTATCATCAACATTAATGTTTGCACCATTTATTCCATTGGCATTAAATCCACCATATCCTAAAAGAGCATATATATTAATAGTTTCAGTCATAGGGTACTGAGGCTTAACATAAATACCCCATGAATCTCTTTCTAAAATATCTTCTTGGGTAAACGAAGTCATATAGCGCCCTTCAAGTGCAATATATGGGTTAAATTCGTAACCTGCTAGTAACGTGACATCTCCTGTTCTGTCTTGTCCTGCTTTATTGTCAAAAAAATTCAATCCTGCTTCTCGGTTACTCACAGCACTCAGACCAATACCTACATATAAAGCACTTTGATCAATAGCTGGGATAACTGTCACAGGTTCAACTACAGGACTTTCTCCTCCCCCTGCCATACCAAAACTACTCATAGCTATCATTGCCACTAATGATAATGTTGTTTGTTTCATAATATATTCTCCTTATACTATAGTTTAACTCTATATAATAGCATACTCTTTTTTTGAAAATTTATCAAATACTTTCTACAATACATTATTTTGAGAAATGTTGATAATCTTTATATGGGCTAAAATTTCCTCCCCACTGCCAACCATGTTTTTCAAATATCTTGATTGCTTTATCGTTTTTAATTAACATAGCTTTATTTGTAAACGCACTATTTCGCTTATGTTTGCGCTTTTTATAAAGGTAAGATTGTGTATGTGCGATATGTCCTTTGGCATTTACAAAAGGATTCTCTATCGGATTGATGTCTATGGCTTTACCATAGGCGTGTTTTGACCATTTTTTTTGTCCTGTAGATACATTTCGACAGTTAAATGCAGACGTATTGTCTGCTTCTATGGACTTCCAGTCGTTTCCACCAAAATCACTCACTAATCTCATCTGTCGAATAGGGTATTTTATAGTATACAGTTCTCTAAAAATATCTACCAAATCTTGTGCAACATCTTTATGTACTATAATCTCTCCCATACGTTCAGAACGATAAAAATTACGATGTTTCACACGAACATAACGAAGATTTTTTATATCAACAGGGCAACCTTTGTGCCATGATTTACCTTCTATCATGCGCTGTTTGATATATTTATTAATCGGTTTGATACTTGCTTCAAATTTTCCAAATGCCACATATGGTAACAATAAACATACTAAAATAATTTTCATTTTCTTCCTTCAATATATTAACTTTCCGTTTATATTCACATCATATAGTAAAAATAAAAAGGAATACCTTATGGAACAATTCAAAACCTATGCCCTCATGACTGGGCTTACCCTACTTTTCATCTGGTTTGGCGGGATGATAGGTGGGCAGAAAGGCATGATACTTGCATTTTTAATAGCAGGGGGTATGAACTTTTATGCCTACTATTATAGTGATCAGGCAGTACTCAAGCACTATCATGCCATGCCAGTAGACCACAATTCAGCGTCAGGACTCTACAACATTGTACTGAGGCTCACACAAAATGCGGGTCTGCCTATGCCAGCTCTCTACATCATACCAGAGCAACAACCCAATGCTTTTGCAACAGGTCGAGACTATAAGCATGCAGCTGTTGCTGTGACAGAAGGGCTAC
>CAZQOC010000080.1:0-7040 GCA_964594745.1 uncultured Sulfurovum sp. | reverse complement strand
ATCATAGATGACAGGATGTTTGTTATCTCTATGTATATGAATGATGCATTGGCAGAAAAGTTAAAAGCCTATGATGAAAAGAAAGATGTCTATGCGTATGAAAATGATGACTACTGGTACAAGTACATATTTGTAGATACGAGAGATAAAATGTGTCAAAGTAAACACATGACAAAGAAACTCATAAAGGAGACTACGTATGACAGATGGGTAGAATGGAGAACTTTGTATGGGATAAGTCGATATTCATTTGTAGCACTTACTACACATGCACATGGAAACGGTATACTTAAGAAGCATATGCATACTATGTACTTCCAAATATTTACACTTTTACTTGCTTACCGTGCGTCGATGTTGAATTTCTCTAAAAGAGTGGCAGAGCTTAATTTGGAAAAAGAAACAAACGCTAGTCTGAGCAAAGAGGTGACAGAACTGTATAGAGACTACATCAAGTTTGAAAACAACCTTTTCTTTAGAGAAGTGACAGCCCAAGAACAAGGTATAGAAATCTACAATCAAGCCCTTAATGTCATGCAGATAGAAAAACATATCAAAGACCTGGATTCAGAGATAGAAGAACTGCATACCTATGTATCTATGAGAAATGAAGAAAATCGCAACAACAGACTGGAAACCATTTCTAAAATAGGTGCTATTTTCCTGCCTCCTACGGTGATCTCCGGCATCTTGGGTGTCAATACCATAGACTTTGCCAAAGACAGTATGACCATGTACATCAGTGGCGGTCTCGTCATACTTAGTGCATTGTTCGGTATGGGTAGTATAAGTCGCAGTAAAATACTAAAAGTCATCTCTGCTGTATTGCTTGCCGGGACCGTTGCGTATGCACTTTTCTGTATGCCACAGCAACAAACACCATCTAAAAAAGGAGAAAATATATGTCACAAAACCCACTAGATAAGTTCAGGGCAACCTTCACACTTAAACAACATACGCCCATCATACACTTTCAAAGTGAACAAAAAGGTGCAACACTGAGGGCTACTGAGTTGAAGCCTAAGCTCGATAGGTTTCTTATAGAACAGTTTGAGAAAGAGGGTGTAGACTATATTTCTTTTTTGGTCTCTGGGAAAGAGAAAGCTTTGGATTATAAGGTGACTATTAGCCCCGACCTCACTAATGCTACAGAAATATCAGATAGAAATCCATTGTTTTTTGGCAATATGGGTGATGGAAAAGATAAAAGATTCAAAGAAAATAATCAAACAGTAAAAGTCACGTTTTTTTCTTATCATACAAATTTGATTAAGATACTTCGAGAGAATTTTGAAGCTTTTTTGGCAAAAACAAATTTTGCAACACGTCAATCCAAAGGGTTTGGAAGTTTTTACCTATCCAAGCCTTTTGATAAAACACTGATCAATCATCAAGTATATAGTTTTACATCGTCAGAAAAAGGATGGCAAACAGACATAAAAGATTTTTATAGTTTTTTAAGAGCAGGTATTAACACTGCTAAATTTAGAGGCATTTATGCCAAGGCGGTTATATTTTCTTATGCCATGCAAAATGGTATCACATGGGATAAAAAAGCCATTAAGAAACACTATATGAATAACCAGTTGAAAAGACAGCAAGCTGAATATTTTGGTGCTGATACACCTGTACATTATGAAAGTAACAATACAAAGATCGTTAGAGATCTGTTTGGCTTGTCCTCTTCACAAAGTTGGATGTCATATAAAGCTACAGTTACAAAAGATGATACGTCCAAAGAAATGACTCGTTTTAAATCTCCTATTATATTTAAGCCAGTCAAGGAAGGTGCTCGAATGCGTATATATTTTTGGGCGAACAAGAGTGTTGAACATATACTGAATAAAGAATTTCTTATTCAGGTAAATAATTCAGGTGATCTGAAGTTGCAAACCCCTTCCGAATTTTCTTTTGATGATTTTTTTGATTTTGCATTCAACCTGGATTTATCCAAGCATATCTCCTCAGAATATCATAATAATGATCAGTACAAAAAACTCGTAAGAATCTTCAACGAGATCAAGGAGAGCAAATGACCTACCTAGCCCTAACCATAGGACCCATCTATAAAACCCTCTCAAATGCGAAAAAAACGCGTGAACTTTGGGGCGGGAGTTATCTTTTCTCTTATCTGATGAAACAGATCATTTCACAGTTTAAAGAGCGTGAGTTCATTGTGCCTTATATCAAAGATGAGCGTATCTTTGAGAGTGGGCGTGAAGTTGGACTATTTCACGACAGGTTCATCTTTGAGGCCGAAGATGGTGACAAGCAAAAGCTAGAAGAGACTGTAGCGGATGTTTTGAAGTCATTTTCGGAAAATGCACGATTGGATCTAGATTTCATAAAGAGCTATTTTCAGATCCACATTGTTGAAAAAACGTTAGATGAGGGTCAAAACCCCATCTTGGAACTCAACCCCTATCTTGATACCGCAGAACTTTTTTACAGTATAGGACAGTATAAAGAAAACGTATTGACGAAGATGCTCCAGGGAAACAATGTTTTTCTGACCAAAGATGCCTTTGAAGGGAAAAAGTCTTTTCCTTCTCTTCCTGCCATCGCACTGCACGACATGATAGAGAAAAACCCGCAAATCGCTTCGCTTATAAACGATGACAATGAAGAAAGTATTTATGAGCAGTCTGATTATGACTTTAAAAACTACCATAAATACTACGCCATAGTCCATGCCGATGGTGACAGCATGGGAAAAGTGATAAAAAAACTCAACGACAAAGAGGCATTTCAAGCGTTCTCTAAAAAGCTTTTTAACTATTGCAATGATTCGCATACCTGCATACAAAGATTTGGCGGAGAGACCATTTTTGCAGGGGGAGACGACTTGCTGTTCTTTGCTCCCGTGGTGAGCGGAGAACAAACTGTATTTGACCTCTGTGATGAGATAAGCAAAGAGTTTGATGCGGAGTTTAAGGGTACTGAAGCGTCACTCTCTTTCGGTGTGGCTATCCAGTACCACAAATACCCACTGTATGAAGCCCTGGAGAAGAGTAGAGCCTTACTCTTTGACGATGCCAAACGCGGCAAGAAAAACAACATTGCTTTTTCTGTGAGCAAGCACAGTGGACAGACCTTCAGATCTGTCATTCACAAAGGAGACCGGGAGCTCTATGACAACTTTAGACGTTTTAGCGCCAATGTAAGCGGAGGTGAGGACATAGACAACTTTTTGCACTCCATACATCATAAAATAGAGAGCAACAAAACAGTGATAACGCAGATCTCTGACGATAGAGAGAAATTACAGAACTTTTTTGACAATTACTTTAACAAAGAAGTGCATGATGACAACTACAGGGTATTTTTTGAGCAACTTGTAAGGTTTATATTTGAAGCGTACAAAAAAGATAAAGATCACGCTTTGGAAACCGTGTACGCAACATTGAGATTTGTCAAATTTGTGCAAGGAGATAAAGCATGAGATATTTGGTGACACTAAGACCACTGGAACCTTTTATGTTCGGAGGAGACCAGACTTTTGGCGCTTTAGGGGTTAAAGAAGCAGGGAGCTATTTGGTTAAGTCAAGAACTTTCCCGCAGCAAACAGCCATTTTGGGGATGCTCAAAAAAGAGCTTATGACGCAAGCCGGAGTACTGACACGTAAGCGTAAAGGTGAATGGGTAGACAAAGAAAAACACACAGCCGCCAAGGCACTTGTCGGGTCGGAAAAGTTCAACATGCTTTCAGAAACACTGCAAGACTTTGGTAGCATACAGAACATCAGTCCGGTCTTTTTGATGAAACAGGAACAACGCTACATTAAAAAAGTAGATAGCGACAGTTTTCCTTATGTGGAAGGAAAACTAGAGAACTATGACCCCAAAAATGACATCTACGATAACTTTGTCTCACTTGATGGGGCTCACCCTGTCTCATCCGAAGCTATTTTTAAAGCGGTAGAACAGACAGGGAACAAAAAAGGCGGAGAGGAGAACTCGCTCTTTAAAAAAACCTCTTTGTTGCTCAAAGACGGATTTACTTTTGCTTTTTACATTGACATGGAAACGGAACTAAAAAGTGCTCTCGTCACCCTTGGGGCAGACAGGTCAAGTTTCATGATGCAGGTCAAAGAGACGACACAAGCCTTAGACTATCATGACAAAAACGGCTACTTGACACTTTTGAGTGATGCCTACATTACGCTTGACATCAAAGAACATGCCAGGTTTGCCATCACTTCAGAGCTAAGCCATCGAAACCTAACCAACAAAAAACATGTGACAAAAAAGAATGCTTTTGAAAAGAGCGACACACTCTACCTTTATGAAAAAGGTTCAGTATTTATAGACCCGTCAGATGCGCTTATACGCCATATAAATAATGAAAATCTACAACAAATAGGATACAACATCTATACCATAGGAGAGAAAAAATGAGAAGAGATCTATATACCATTACCACACTAAGCAACTTGCACGTAGGTGCTGGGGACATTAACTTTGACATCATTGACAACCAGGTACAAAGAGACGCAACAACAACATTGCCAACCATTCACAGTTCCAGTCTCAAAGGGGCATTTAGAGAAGCAGCAGGTGAGGGGAGCAACTATACCAGCTATATTTTTGGTCCGGATAACAGCTCAAATGACAGCCATCAGACAGGGGCTTTTCACTTTTTTGAAGCCTCACTGCTGGCTATGCCTGTACGCAGCAACAAAAAGCCCTATTTTTTGGCTACCTCTGTGGGAGTGCTTACAAGCTTTTTGGACTTTTTGGAAGATTTTGAGATAGCGTTCGATGAAAACGTAAAATCTGCCTTGGAAGCGTTGTCCAAGCAGACGGTAGAAGAGGGTAACCCTCTCATCTTTGAAAAACTCGACCGGGTCATCCTGGAAGACCTGGAAGCCAAAGTCTCAACAGCAGATGTGTCTGCTTTGACAGAATTCCTGGGGCAAGACATCGCGCTCTTTGCAGATGAAGACCTCAAAGCGTTGACACTGCCAGTGTTGGCACGCAACTACCTCGTCAACGGTGAGAGTAAAAACCTATGGTATGAAGAAGTGGTACCCAAGAAGTCCAAGTTTTATTTTGTCATCGCCAAACCGAGCAACCTCGATGAGGCAGACAAAAAAGAGAAGATAGACGCTTTTGAAAAACGTTTTGACACGCAAAAACATGTGCAGATAGGCGCCAACAAGTCCATAGGTTATGGTGTATGCAAACTGCAAAAGGTTTCAGTATGAGTAAACGTAATATAGAGAAGTATATTCCAACAGCATTAGAGGTATTAAAAGAACACTATCCAAACGGGGTAATCCCTTCAGCTTACAATGGCTACATCTCTTCTTTTGGAGCAAGTATTGTTCAGAGTGGACTCAAACCTACTGTAGCATTGTTTGAAAATGAGAACAATCAAGATAGAACCAAAGAGGATAAAAGTGTTTTAACCAAAAATATTTTAAAAGTTTTAGATAAAGATTATGAAGACAACTCTCTGCTTCGATACATTGTTTACTATAATGGGAATCAAGATATTTTAAAGCAAAATATCATGGATATATCGATTGCATTAAAATTAACCATTCGTACCTTTAAACTTGACAAAGGTGAAAACCATGAGTAGTGCAAACATAGGTTGGCTTTTTTACAAAGATTATTACAGGGAGTTGAACTATATAGACCTGGTCAATAAAGAAGAGGAACACAACAGTAAAATCATCGAGAAAAAAGTCCAGAACATCATAGATGCCGAGCCTCTTCTGGACGAAGCTGAAATCATAGGCTCCACACGGTTTCAAGCCACCACTGCTTACCCGGGATTGATCTTGGGTAGTGGTAATGCCCACGAAATTCCTGATGTGAAAGGTCAAGCCATTTTAGGGTTTCATTTTGACTACACATCTGGACTTCCTGTTATTGCAGGTTCGTCCATTAAAGGTGTGTTGCGCTCAGCATTTAAGCATCCTGAGTATATACAAGCGTTACTTGATGATGAAAATGTAGATGTTAAAGCTTTGGAAGAAGAGATATTTGACAATGCAGACATTTTTTATGATGCACACATCATCAAAGCAGATGCTTATGGGCGTATCTTGGGAGATGACTACATCACTCCTCACTCTGACCCACTTAAAGACCCTATACCTTTACGTTTCATCAAAGTATTGCCTGAGGTTTCATTTTTGTTTCAGTTTGAGCTTTCAAGCGAAGGTAGTCTCTCCAAGAATGAAAAAAAATCACTTTTTAGAAAAATACTTGAAGATCTCGGACTTGGTGCTAAAACCAATGTAGGGTATGGGAAGCTTACAACAGGTGATGCACCTAAAACGGAAGAGGAAAAGGCACTAGAAGCCAAAGAACATGAGCAGAGGCTCGAGGCCGAACGTCTCAAAGAGGAAGCACGTATACAAGAACAACGAGAAGCGAAAGCAAGAGAAGCTTTAGCTAAAAAGCAACGTGTGGAAGATGAGCGCTTGGCGAAAGAAGCTGAGGATAAGGAAAAAAAAGAAGCCTTGGTATCTCAGGGGTTAGTACAGGTGCTTGAAAATGTGAGTAAGTTCAAAGCTTTAGAAACTGTGGTTAAAAAATATATAGATATAAAACCTCTTGATGAAGTAGAGAAACAAGTCTTGGAAGAGCACGTTAAGAAGAAGATGAAAGATAAGATCAAACGAAAAAAATTCCCATTTGGTACCCTGGGAAATGATAAGTGTTTAGGAAAAGAAAGAGCAAATACACTGGCTGATAGCTTGGGGTTAAAATAATCATCCAGTAAGGAGCACATGATGTTCATAAAAACCTTAGAACAGATCTTCACCCTAAAAGCACCCAAAATGCCTTCGGTGCTTTAAAAAAAATACTTTTTAACTTCCAGGAAGCCCTAAAATACGGGCTTGTAAGCCAATAGAGGTTAAAATGCGGTAGTTAAAGGTTTTGCAGACCCCTAGGTTTGCAAACTTTTGGCTTAAGTTCCCTGACAGCTTACTGTTTTGTATGTATAGATAAAGTGATATTTACTGGAAAACGCTATAATACGTCTATTCCTCAACCTATCGTTGAGGAGGTAATTTCGAGAC
>CAZQOC010000079.1:5400-7045 GCA_964594745.1 uncultured Sulfurovum sp. | reverse complement strand
TGTCTATACGGTGAATGAGAACCATTTTAGAGGGAATGTGAGTTTGCAGTTGATGATTGATAAAATAACTGTCAGAGAGTTTTAAAATAAGGGTTATTAGATGTGCCCGTAAGTGTTTTCTCCCCCGAAGGAGGAGAATGATGAATTATTCGCCTTGACCTAGAGAATATGCTCTATCTCCATTTTCAAACGCGTAAAGGTTCTCAGTTTTGATGACTTCAATACCTGCTTCATCGATTTTGTTCATCATAGCAGTAATGTCACTGTTCGTGATGATATCACCTTGTGTTTTATTGTAGAAACGACATCTCCAGTGATCAGTCAGGAAAGTTTCCGGGTGACCGTTTGGATATACTTTTTGACCACGGTTAGAGATCATTTTTAGACCAAGGTTTGTACCTTCACATAGCTCAACCAGTTTGTCACCAATTGTGTTAGAATCACAGTCATCACGTGTAAAGATATCACAACCGATGAGATTCATTTTTGTATCTCTTACATTTGTAAGTACCGGTTTTTTGATTTTAACTGCTTCATCATATCTGATAGGCGTTAAAGTAGACGGCTCTTGACCAAGTCTCTCGATAACAGCGTCAGCAAATTCTTTCGTACCCACTTCAGTATGTGGTTTACCTTCAGCTTTAAGTTTACGGGCAAGGTCATACGTTACGATGCCGTCTTCAATTGTTTTTAACCATGCATTGTGAACTTTTTCAGCAACTTTTGGTTGTCCAACTTGCACCATCATCATGACACCTGAAAGTAAAAGACCTGACGGATTGGCTTTGTTCTGATCAGCGTGACGCGGCGCAGAACCGTGAATCGCTTCGTACATTGCATAGTCAGTACCCACGTTAGCACCTGGAGCAATACCCACAGAACCAGTCATAAGACCAAGGATATCTGTAGCAACATCACCATACAGGTTAGGCATAAGAACCATGTCGAAATCTTGCGGTCCATCTACAAGTTTAGCCATACCGATGTCAATGATCCAGTCATCAGCCTGGATTTCAGGGTAGTTTTTAGCCGTTTCATAGAATACTTTAACAAAGAGACCATCAGTAATTTTCATAATGTTGTCTTTGATCATACATGTGATTCTTTTTCTGTTGTTTGCTTTTGCATATTCGAACGCGTATTGACAGATCTTCTCACAACCGGGACGAGTGATGATTTTAAGACACTGAGTAACTTCAGGTGTTTGTTGGTGCTCGATACCTGCATATAGATCCTCTTCGTTCTCACGAATAGTGACCACATCCATACCTGGGTATCTTGATGGAATAAACGGATCGTAAGAGATTGCCGGACGTACGTTAGCATACAAACCAAGGGTTTTACGCATAGTTACATTTAGAGACTTGTAACCACCACCTTGCGGAGTAGTAATTGGGGCTTTATAGATGATTTTGTTTTTTTTGATTGAATCCCAGGCTTCTTGTGAGATACCAGAAGAGTTACCAGAAAGATACACTTGCTCACCTACTTCAATGTGTTCCCATTCTACGTCTGCACCAGCAGCGTCAAGAACTCTAATACTTGCGTCCATAATTTCTGGACCGATACCGTCACCACGTGCTGCTGTAATTGTTGTTTTTGCCATTATTTTTCCTTATTCGATTTTCCATGAACCCATTATGGG
>CAZQOC010000079.1:0-5300 GCA_964594745.1 uncultured Sulfurovum sp. | reverse complement strand
TTTTCATGTAAAAAAGATGTAAAAATTATTCTTTTAAAGTATCTTAAAATACAAAACCCATTTTCATTGATGAGAGTCATATTTTTTGTAAAAATACCTAAAACACCACGAAGCCTAAAAAGTGGTTCATCCAATAGTTATTCGATTACCACTTACCAATTTCTCTCTAACCAAGAAAAATGATGGCAGAATTATAATTTATTTCAGGATGAAAGTCTTCAACAATATTGACAAGAAAATATGTTATTTTTGTTATTTAATCTATTCATTATTGTTATTTTATTTATCTACTATAGTCTTTTATTTATGGTTTTATTAAAAGTATTTTTATTTATTATAGGTATTATATGCACATGAAACAAGAAACGTTAGATAAAAAAATAAAAATCTCAAATGACTTAATGTACTATTTTTATAAATATATAGATACAGATATTAACATGGATGAACTTGCAGCGATGCATCAGATAAATAAACACTATATGCATAAGATATTTAAAGAAGTTTTTGGACGAAATATCTATGAGACCATTAAACGAATACGCTTGCAAAAAGCATCAAGTCTATTACTTACCAATAAATATTCGACCATTTCAGAAATAGCCAATGAGTGTGGCTACAGTTCCCAAACCTCTTTTACCCAGGCATTCAAGAAACGTTTTTTAACAACACCTAAAACCTGGAGGAAGGGCGGATACAAAACATACTCATACAATATACTTCAAGAGTCACCCAATGCAGTGGCATCTACTGCAGACTTTGAACCCATTCATCATGAAATTGTAAAAGTTCCTGACATGACCGCTTACTATATCCGCCATAGAGGATACGGGTATGATAAATCTAAACCCACATGGCAAAAAATCCAAACATGGATCTATCAAAACCGCTTACAGAAGTATAAAGAGATCGCACTTTTTCATGATAATCCCACAATTACACACTTAGACGAGTGTGATTATGTTGCCTGTATTGTGCCAGAGGATGACACGGTTATTGAGTATCAGCGTCTGCCTAAACTCAATTTATCCGGTGGTATTTATGCCAAATTTGACTTTGAAGGCGAGAGGGGGGATTTATTGAAATTTATTCATTGGGTCTACAATGAATGGTTACCCAAAAGTGAGTATCAGACGACCACAAAACCACCTTATGCAGTCTATCATAAAAACCACTATCTGCAAAAAGAAAAAGGGTTTGCCATCAGCTTTTATTTGTCAATTAGGTATTAACAGTATAAGGTGTGAACGTATACACACTATACACAGGGGAAATATACCTGCTGTGTAGCGCTTTTGGTTTGGGCATAAAACCCATGTTATTCTGTAAGACCTTTTAAAATCTTTACCATACTTTTTTGGGCAGTTTCTAATACCTGTATATCTTCATTGTTGTTGATGGCCATAGAACTTATCCAATTGTAAACCGAAGGAAATGCTATATGCATTTTATCTTCTTGTTTCTTCTTGCTTAGGTAGAGTGAACAGGGTGCAAAAGCGCCTGCTTCCGGTCTTGTTTTGGCTATGGTGTAGATGACAGGTAGTTTACAGATAGAATACACTTCATAAAAATCAAATGCTTCATAATTTGATTCTTCAAAATCATCACCTAAGTTATTAAATCCGGCTATGACAAATCCGTTGGGTGCAAGTTCTCCTTCAAAGCCCATTTTAAACTCTTCCAATTCATCTTCCCATTCATCTGTATCCATGTCCATGCTCACATGTGTGACCAACGCACCTTTTGGCTCCTGCACCGTATAGTGCAATGTCTCAAATGAACCGTTAGGCATTGCCTTTTTTAGTGTTTGTTTTACCAGTGTTCTTAAGTCATGCAGTATTTTGTCATCACTTGGCGCTTTCATAATTTTTGCCATCGCTTCTGCAGTAAGAGAAGAGACCGAAATCGATTTTCCACCTTTTTTGGTATAAATAGACATACTCATAGGCGTAAAAAGACCTGCATTTGGATACTTTTTTACCAAGTCTAAAACCATATCTTTTTTATAAAAAGTAAAAAGGTTGTAGGTATCAAAAGTTGATTCTTTAAACTGTTTTACAAAGGGCACATTCATGTCCCGATTGGCAGAGATGGTGAATCCTGCATCTTTAAATGCCTTTTCAATGGTTGCAGGAGTAATTTTTCCATCTGCATTTTCTGATGTAAAGATTTCAATATCTACAGGAGCCTTCTGACTTCCAGTAGGCTCCTGAGCCATCACTCCTGAAACAACCAACGATACACAAAGTATCCCTTTAATTAACCATTTCATTTTTAATTCCTTTTATTTTTATTGTATTGTTATTCTACTGATTCTTCAATGATATTTTGCATATCTGCTTGCGCTTTTTCAAGCACCTGCAGCAACTCTTTATCATCTATAGCCAATGTTGAAGTAAGATTGTCTATATTTAAAGAGACTATCTCTGTTTTATTGCTCCCTTTTCTATGATAGATCACCATTGTACAAGGTGCGAAAGCACCAGCTTCAGGCTTTGTCTTGGAAAGTTCATAAATAATCTTCAACTTACAAAGAGAATACGAATCATAGAAGATGAAATCATCTTTTTTCTCTTCTTTGAGTACTGCATTAAAGTCAATATAATTTGCCACAACAAAACCACTTGGCTTCATACCGTTCAGCATCATCATCATAAGCTCATCCATTGCTTCCACAGCATCTTCATCGTCCACAGCAAAAGAGTATTTTGTATACAGTGTTTTATCTGTTTTTACATTCATATATCCCAATGATGTTTCTACTGCTGAAGGCAGTATACTGGCTATGGTTTTTTTGTTAAGTGCTTCAAGATCAGAGAATAACGGATCATGCTTTTTAATAATATTTTCTTGTGCTTTAGCTGTTAATAATGCAATATAAAGAAAGTCATCACCTTGACGTTGATAAACAGCTATGGAAAATGGTGTAAAAATACCGCTGTGAGCATATTTGGGTACTAACTGTACCGAAGTCTCAGGGTAGTAAACTGACATGAGGTTATAACTTTGAAATGTTGTCGTACCAAACTGTATTTTGTATGGTCTGTTCATATCCTGATTTTTAGCAACTACATATCCATGTGCAGTTAAACCATCTGCTAGCGTCTGTGTACTTATTTTTAAATCTTTATTCTCTACTTTATAAAGTAGAATATCACTATTTGCATAAGCTGTTCCGTAGAATAATAGGAGCAAGCACATTACTATCTTTTTTCTCATCATATTATCCTTTTGAATTGATAGCGTAATATATCAATCTTCTGTAAATAATATGTAAAAGTGCTAACGTGGATTATGGTTTGGGATTGACAAATCCTTGAAGTTCTCTCTCTATGACCTCGACGATCCCTGCTGTTGCAAAACCTATGTCATCAAGCAAATCTTTTTTATCTATATGGAGTGTTCTCATCGTGTTGCCGCAAGCAATAAATTCCACATCATATGTCATCAAGGCTTCTATACGTTTTTTTACATCCGAATCACCTTTTTTCAGTAAAGACTTTAATCCCTGACCGTATGCTACAACCACTACTTCTGTATTTTCGGGTCTATAAAACTTCATGACATTATTGATCGTACTTAGAATGCGGTTCATCTCTTTGATATCACCGCTTGATAAGGAAAATACAATCTTTCTGGGATTATCAATGGCAGGTTTTGGTTCCGCAAACTCTGTCTCAGCTACACTCATATTAAAAATACATGCTAAGAGTATCAATATTTTTTTCATCTTAGATCCTTTTGTCTCTGTTTTATTTTGGCTTCTTTTAAAATTTCAATAAAATCCGTTTTTTTCCATGATCCCGGCAGATTCATAAGCACTTCAGCATCTTGATTGATAAAAATAAAACTTGGAGTTATTTCTGTTTTGAGCCCTAAAGGAACTTCAGTAACAGCAAGATCTATAGCGACAGTGATAAAATCCTCTTTAAGCATCTCTATTATCTCTTCTTCTACGAGTACTTCTCTATCCATTTTTCTACAGAAATGACAATCTTTCGTCATTACCTTGAGCATAATGATCTTATGCTCTTTTTTCGCCTTGTGCAGCGCTTTTTCAAATCCTTCATATTGTACACTGTTTTTCTCTGTTACCTTATCATCAAAATCATAAATATAAGTACTCACTGCTTCAAGTTCATCTTCACTGATCTTTCCTTTGAGACTTGGCATTGTTTCAAACGCCTGCATCACTTCGTCTAAACAGAGACTTTTTTGTCTATCCGGGTACAATACATAATCACCGATGAATGCAGCCACTTCCATACGATGTATCTCGTTATCTCCTTTAGGATCGCCGATATTCTTTTTTAATCTATAAGAGAGCTGATTTAAGGTAGGTGCAGCAAGTTTAAGTAGTGAATTATTATAGTCTTGAAAATTCTCTTTCAGTTTGCTCACAGGAATATAGCCTTCATGACATGAAGCACATTTTATTTCGTACACTTCTTTACCATCTAATGAAAAAAGAGTACATAAAGATAACAACATGCCCAATACTATTTTCATTCTTCATCCTTATCATATATTTCAAGTTCCCTATATGCTTCAAAAACATTACGACCATGCAAGACATCATAGAGTATCATGTTTTTATACTTTGGCATTGTTACTTTTTTAGTAATCTCATCTATAGATACATCATTATCTAGGGCATCAATTACCTCTTCTTTCATTTCAAGAAGATAGTTTCTAAGTACTGTTGTAGCATTAGCATCTGTTTTATATCCATGCCCGCCTATGATTACTTTTGGATGCAGTGCATCTATTTTTGCCAAAGCCTTAATGGAACCCATGATTGACCCATCACGTATAGAAGTCAACCTGCCATTGAATACAAGATCTCCGGCAAATAGTACTCTCTCATCAGCTAAGTATACTATAAGATCACCCTTCGTGTGTGCTTTTGGTACCAATTGTCTAATTTCAAAGATTTTACCACCTACATCAAGTGTAAGGTTGTTATCTACGATAGTATCAAGATTGACGATCTGAGTTTTACCGTAAATATTCTTGCCCAAAGTGCGCTGCATACGTGTTTCCATACCTGCAACGACATTTTGCTGGTAGGTCCGTGGACCTATCAACAAAGCACCTTTATTTTTATAAAAACTATTACCTAACCAATGGTCGTCATGATTGTGCGTATTAATAACATACTTAACTGGAAGTTTAGCGATTTTTTGCATCTCACTGTATGCATTTTGGGCATATGTATAAGTAGGGCCGCTGTCTATAACAACAAACCCTTCTTTTGTTTGGACAAAACACGTATTAACCATATTGCCACCATTTTCTTT